>BTUT01000273.1:0-4901 GCA_045862935.1 Acidimicrobiia bacterium | reverse complement strand
CCTTCACGCTCGACTGGCTGCGTCGCAACGTCCCCGCGTACGAGGGGCCGGCCGTGCTCGTGCAAGGCGATACAGGGCCCGGCAACTTCATGTACGCGAACGGTCGCGTCGTCGCGGTGGTCGACTGGGAGCTCGCCCACCTCGGCGACCCGATGGACGACATCGCGTGGCTGTCGCTCCGCGCGACACAGGAGCCGTTCACCGACTTCCCGGCCCGCCTGCGCGAGTACGAAGCGCTGTCGGGCAACCCGATCAACGACGAGCGCGTCAGCTACTACCGGGTGATGGCCGAGGCCAAGCTCCAGGTGATGTCGCACCGACCACGTGGGCACGCGGACCGGGACGGGTCGCCCGAAGGTGCGGACGAGGGCGGGGGCGGCGACATCGGGAACGGCCTCATCTACGGCATGCTGCACCGGCGGCTGTGGTTCGAGGCGCTGGCCGGGGCGATCGGACTCGACCTGACCCCCGCCGAGGAGCCCCCGGCCGCGGAGCCGAGCGACCACGACTGGCTCTACGACGCGCTGCTCACCCAGCTGCGCGACGTCGTGGTTCCCCGGATCACCGACCCCCTCGCGAAGCAGCGGTGCAAGGGCTTCGCCCGCATCATCAAGTACCTCGCGGAGATCGACGCGCGCGGCTCGTTCTACGAGTCGTGCGAGCTCAACGACCTCGCGGCGCTCCTCGACGTAGAACCCGCGTCGGTCAGCGCCGGGCGGGCCGAGGCGACCGCCGCGGTCCGCGCCGGCGCACTCACCGACGCGCAGTACCTGGGCTACCTGTGGCGGCGCGTCGCTCGTGACACCGAGCTGATGCGCCCCGCGATGGGCGCGCTCGCCGACCGCCACTGGCCGGATCTCCGATGAGCGAGCGCACCTACCCGACGTTCGGGCCCGCCGACGACGACTTCCACGACGCGGTGATGTCCGACCGGTGGTGGGAGACCGAGACCTGCTGGTTCTCCTGGAACGTGCCCGAGCGCAACCTGGGCGGCTGGACCTACTGCCAGGCCCGGCCCAACGCGCGGCTCTGCAACGGCGGGGTGTGGGTCTGGGACGACACCGGGTCCCACTCGTGGGACCTGCCGTACCACGTGAGCTACTCGGGACTGCGACTCCCGGACCGCGCCGAGCGCGACATGCGCGACTTCGAGTGGCCGAACGGCGTGCACGTGAAGACGCTCGAGCCGCTCACGCGCTACGAGATCGCCTACGACGACCCGGGCGCGCTCACCCTGCACCTCGAGTTCGAGGCGCTGATCCCACCGAATCCCCATCCGGTCGGCGTCGCGCCGTTCATCGTCGGCACCCACTTCGACCAACCCGGTCACGTCACGGGCGAGATGGTGCTGCACGGAGAGCACATCCCGATCGACTGCTACTCGGTGCGCGACCGGTCGTGGGGGCCGCGACCCGCCGGACGCCCCAAGCGGCGTCGCATCGAGAACGCGGAGATCCACACCGGGGCCGGCGGCATCGGGTACTCGTTCGGCGTAGCAGGACCGCGCGACGCCTGGCTGACCTACTCCATCCCCCAGGTCGACCGCGACCCGGTGGTGTGCGGATTCCTGCTGCGCGACGGCGAGTACGGGCACGTGTTGTCCGGAGCCCGGAACGTGCGCGTCGACGCGACGACGGGCTGGCCGACGTGCATCGACATCGACGCAGTCGACGACCTCGGCCGGCGACTCGACGTCCACGGCGACGCGCTGAGCCGCCACTGGAAGGGTCACGGGGGCGACACGCTGATGCGCTGGACCTGGGACGACCGGACCGGATTCGGTGAGGACCAGAGCTACTTCTCGCGCGCGGTCTGGAACGCCCAGAAGGAGCGGGCCCCGGTCTGAGGGCTACGCGACAGGCAGGCCCACTCAGCGCTCCTGCGCGGCGCGGCCATGCCCCGCGGCCGCGATCGCCGCAGCCTTGGCCTGTCGGTGCTCCTCGCCCGCGAACAGCGCGGTCTGGGCCAGCAGCTCAGCCCGCATGCCGCTGCGAACGGTCTCGCGCCACGCGTGGTCGACGAGCTGCTTGGCCATCGCCGCGGCGGTCGGCGGTGCCGCCGCGAGCTGCCGGCAGAGGTCGAGCGCGCGCACATCGAGGTGGTCCGGCTCGACCACCCAGTCGACGACGCCCCAGCGGTGCGCCTCGTCCGCGCCGATGCGCGCGCCCGAGATCACGAGCCACTTCGCGCGGGCAGGGCCGACGAGCGCGGTGAGGAGCTGCGTTCCACCGGTGTCGGGGACGAGGCCGTAGCGGATCTCCGGGAATCCGAGCTGCGCGTCGGTAGCCGCGATTCGCATGTCGGCCGAGAGCGCGATCTCGAAGCCGCCTCCGAGCGCGTAGCCCCGCACCGCGGCGACGATCGGCTTCGTCGCGTCGAGCGTCGCCTCGCGCAGCCGCTGATGGCGCCGGACGAAGTCGTAATCGTGCTCGCCGGCGACCCGTCTTCCGAGTTGGGCGGTATCGCGACCCGACGAGAACGACGGGCCCTCGCCGCGCAACAGGACGCACCGCACCGCCGGGTCCGAGAGCGAAGCCGTGACCGCGTCGGCCCACGCCTCGCCCATCGCGTCGTCGATCGCGTTGTGCCGCGCGGGCCGGTTGAACGACACGATCCCGACGCCGTCGACGACGTCGGAGCCGACGAGGCGCTCCGTCACGAAGCGGGCGACCAGACGAGCTCGAGGTTCTCCACCGAACGCAGACCCATCGGGTAATGGAGCTCGATCCCCGGCTTGATCTCGTATTCGGGGATGCGCCGGTGCCACTCCCGCATCGCGATGCGCAGCTCGCGGCGCGCGAGGTGGGAGCCGAGACAGCGGTGCACTCCCCCACCGAACGAGAGGTGACGGTTGACCTCACGGTCGAAACGGACGTCGAACGCGTCGGGGAGGTCCGCGGTGTCGACGTTCGCGGCCCCGGGGAGCGCAGTGACCACGGTGCCGGCCTTCACCGGGCAGCCGGCGATCTCGGTGTCGGTCGTGGCGACGCGGAACAGGTTGGGGACGGGGGTCTCCCAGCGCAGCAGCTCTTCGACGGCATCGGGGATCACCGAGGGATCGTCGACGATCTGGCGCTGGTGGTCCGGATGGCTCGCGAGGAACGCGAAGGAGCATGTGAGCGTGTCGGTCACGGTGTCGAGCCCGGCAATGAGGAACAGGAAGCAGATGTCGAGGATCTCTTCGCGGGTGAGATGCTCTCCGTCGATCTCCGCGTCCAGGAACCGGGTGAGGATGTCGTCGCGCGGCTCACGCGTGCGCTCGTCGAGCACGGCGTCGAAGTACGCGTAGATCTCCTGGCCCGTCTCGTGCTGGATCCGGGTGCGCTCCTCGGGGTCGACGAGGCCGCCGCCTGGTCGGAGGATGCCGTCCTTGAGCCGCAGGAACGTGTCGAGCTCCTCCCACGGCAGGCCCATGAGGCCGAGAAAGACCGCGGAGGGGAACGGCACCGCGAACTCGTTCGTGAAGTGGCACGCGCCGCGGTCGACGAAGGCGTCGAGGAAGCGGTTCACCCGCGCGGTGATGTCGTCCTCCATCGCCTCCATCTGCTTCGGGGCGAAGAGCGGGTCGAGGATCTTGCGGTACTTCACGTGCGCGGGCGGGTCGATGCTCAGCGGGATCAGCGGTCGCACGTTGCCCAGGTTGACCAGCCCCGCGGCCGAGAAGCGCCCCGCGTCGCGCAGCGTCTCCTCCACCGCTGCCCGGCTCGCGGCGAGCACCATCCCGTCCATCGGGCAGACCACCCCGCCCGCCTCGAGCAACGCCCGGTACTTGGGCTGGGGCACGGACAGGTCGAAGAGCTCGGCGAGGGCGTCCGACGCGTCCCCGAACACCGCGGCCAGCGGGTCGATCTCCGGTGCGTCCATCGTGGTTCCCCTTCGCGCGAACGACGCGCGTAGGGTAACCGAAATCAGTGTGCTGAATGAAGCCCGAGACGAACCCGGGTCAGGACGCCTCGGGTTCGAAGACCGGGAGGTACACCTCGCCGTTGCGCTCGAAGCGCACCCGCACCGGCATGCCGCACTCGAGCGTGTCGGGATCGGCGCCGACGAGGTTGGTGGGGAGGCGCAGATCGGCCTGCTCGTCGAGCTGGACGATCGCGATCACGTAGGGCGGCGGGACGTCGGGATGGAACTGCTGGTGGTTCACCGTGAACGTGAAGACGGTGCCGTTCCCGCTCACCGGCTCGTACGCGAGCTCACCCGCGCAGTCGGGACAGCCCTCGCCCGTCGGCGGATGGACCCAGCGCCGACAGCTGGTGCAGCGCTGGATCAGCAGCGCGCCGTCGCGGCCGCCGGTCCAGAACGGCCGGTCGACGTCGGTGAGAGATGGCAAGATGCGCGGCGCGGTCGCTTCGATCACACGGTCGTCCATCGCGTGGGACTGTAGAGCACGCGCCGGCACGACGGAGAGGAACCATCGATGGCCATCGACACCCCGGAGAAGCGCTCGGTCATCTCGGGCATCGGCATCTCGCGGATCGGGCGGCGCACGGGCATCCCCGGGCTGGAGCTCACGGTCGAATCGGCGACCGCGGCCATCGCCGACGCCGGGCTGACCGTGTCGGACGTCGACGGCATCGCCACCCTCGGCGACACCCCCCTGCGGGAAACCGCCGGCGCCCTCGGGATCGAACCCGGCTACACCGGCGGCGGGTTCGACACCGGCGGGCTCCTCTCCCCGGTCATGTCGGCGTGCATCGCGGTCGCGACCGGCCGGGCTCGCCACGTGCTCGTGTACCGCACCGTGCAGATGATGGGCGGCACGATCACGCCTCCCGACGGCGGCGAGGGCGAGGCTGCGGGGCCCGAAGCGATGCGCAGCGTCATGGGCGACATGGCGCCGCTGATCGCGTACCACGCCTATTCGGCCGCCAACTGGCTGGCCATGCACTGCCGACGGC
>BTUT01000272.1:0-4901 GCA_045862935.1 Acidimicrobiia bacterium | reverse complement strand
GAACACCCCGGCCGCGGTGACCGGCTGACGATCGGTGGTGGCCACGAGCGCGAGGTCCGGATTGCCCGACGCCTTGATCCCACACGCGATCCCCGCCGCCTCGAAGCCGGCCACCGCGGTGACGCTCACGGCATCACCCCGATCCGCGCCAGCCCCGTCGTCTCGGGGAGCCCGAGGACGCAGTTGAGGGCCTGGATCGCCTGCCCCGCAGCACCCTTCACGAGGTTGTCGATCGCACCCATGGCGAGGACCGCACCGGTGCGCGCGTCCGCGCGCACCGTGACCTGCGCGGTGTTGGCGCCCAGCGTCGCCTTGGTCGGCGGGGGTGCGTCGGTCACGACCACGAACGGCTCGTCGGCGTAGAAGGCGCGGAAGTGGTCGAGCAGCCCCTCGCTGGTGAGCCCGCTCACCGCCGGACGGACCACGCACGTGGCGAGGATCCCCCGCGTCATGGGCACGAGGTGCGGCGTGAAGAGGACCTCGACCGGCCGGCGCGCCACCCGGCCGAGGACGTGCTCGATCTCGCCGGTGTGCCGGTGCGTGAGCAGGCCGTAGCCCACCACGCTCTGCTCGCGCTCGGTGTAGAGGTAGGTGGGATCGCTCTTTCGGCCCGCGCCCGAGATCCCCGACACCGCGTTCACGACGATGCCGGTCGGCTCCACGAGCCCGGCCGCGAGCAAGGGCGCGAGCGCCAGGCAGGTGGCGGTCGGGTAGCAGCCGGGCGCGGCCACGTGGGTGGCGGTGCGCAGGTCGTCGCGGAACAGCTCGACCAACCCGAACGCGAAGCGGTCGAGGAGCTCGGGCACCTGATGGGGCTCGCCGTACCACTGCGCGTACGGCGCGGCGGGGAGCCGGAAGTCGGCGCCGAGGTCGACCACGTGACGCACCCGGCCGACGAGGTCGGGAACGAGCTTCTGGCTCTCGCCGTGCGGGAGGGCCACGAAGGCCACGTCGAGTCCTCCGAGGGCCGCGAGATCGAGGGACTCGTAGCGCAGGTCGCCGTACACGGCGGCGAGCGAGGGGTACAGCGCCGTGACCGGCGCGCCGGCGTTGGAGTCGGCGGTGGCGTACGCCACCCGGAGCTCGGGGTGGGACGCGAGCAGGCGCAGCAGTTCGGCACCGGTGTAACCCGACGCGCCGATGACACCCACGCTGAGCCGCTCGCTGCGCCCGGCCCCGAGCGATCCCGATGAGTCATCCGTCATGCTGAATACTATACACATGAATGCATGATACGCTCCGTGGAGCGGAGACGACCTCGCCGCGAACGGCCCGGCGACCCGGCCGGGAGGCAGGCGGGCCGGGCCGTTCGGCGCCGTAGAATCGCCGAGGTGGACCGAGAACGGCGCAATCGGACGGATCGGACCCAACACGTCCTCGTCTTCCTGGCCATCATCGCCACCGTCGCCACCCTGCTCGTCGCCGGCATCGTGAAGATCGAGCCCGGAGGCGACTCCCTCGACGCGTCACCGGGTGACCCGTCGAAGCGCGCGCTCGCGGGTGACGGCACGGACACGACCACGACCAGCACGACGCTCCCGCCGATCCCTCCACCCACGGCTCCCGGTGGGGTCGCACCGGCCATCTCGCGCGTGGAGACCACCGAGAAGGTCCTGTTCCTCGGCATCGACGACGGGCTCGTCCGCGACCCCGCAGTGCTCGACTACCTCGCGGCGAACGACATCCCGTTCACGTCGTTCCTCCAGGCGAACCTGCTCGACGCCGATCCCGCGTTCTGGGCACGCCACCGCGCCATCGGGGGCGCGATCCAGTCGCACACGCTCACGCACCCCAACCTCACGAAGCTGGGCGCCGACCAGGTCCGCGAGCAGGTCTGCGGCTCGGCCGACGCGATCGCGCGGTCGACGGGCGTGCGTCCGATCCTGTTCCGCCCGCCCTACGGCGCCTACAACGCCACCGTGCAGGCGATCGCGGCGGAGTGCGGCTACGTGGCGCTCGTCCTGTGGAAGGGCGCCACGAACGACGGTCGGGTCGACCTCCAGGAGAAGGTGCTCAAGCCCGGCGACATCCTCCTGATGCACTGGCGGCCCGACCTCCTCGTGAACCTCCAGAACGTCGTCGCGCTCGCCCGGTCACAGGGGTTCAGGATCGCCAAGCTCGAGAGCTACCTCGCGCCGATCCCGTAGCGGAGCGTGCGTCGCGTCGCGCGGGCACTAGACGCCGAGCATCGCGCTCGGCACCGCAGCCGCGTCGAGCAGCGGGAGCAGGACCGCGCCCACCCCGGCCGGAGTGTCCGGCGGCGAGTCGACGTTCGGCCCCCGCCGCCAGCCCTCCGCCACCGCCGTGCGCAAGCCCGACGTCTCGATCACCCGTCCGGTGCACGACTTCGACGCGGGGCTCGCCAGCCACGTCACGACGTTGGCCACCCACTGCGGGTCCATCTGCACCTTGACGTCGTCGGTCGGCGCGAACGCCCCGCCCAGGTTCTCCGTCATGCGCGTGAGTGCGGCGGGAGCGATGGCGTTCACGGTGACGCCGTAGCGCGCGAGCTCCATCGCGGCGATGATCCCGAACGCCGCCAGGCCGGCCTTCGCGGTGCCGTAGTTCGTCTGGCCGACGTTGCCGTAGATCCCCGACGTCGACGACGTGAGGATGACCCGGGCATCGTTCTCGACCCCGTTCTTCACCTGCTCACGCCAATGGGCGGCGGCGTGGCGCACCGGGCAGAACGCACCGCGCAGGTGGACCCGGATCACGGCGTCCCACTCCTCGACCGTCATGTTCACGAGCATCCGGTCACGCAGGATCCCGGCGTTGCAGACGAGCACGTCGAGCCGTCCGAAGGTGTCGACGGCCTGCTGCACGAGCCGGGCCGCGCCGTCCCAGTCGGCGACGTCATCGGTGTTGGGCACCGCCTCGCCGCCGAGGGCGACGATCTCGTCGACCACGTTCTGCGCGGGCCCCGCGGAGGCACCCTCGCCGCTGACCGTGCCGCCGATGTCGTTCACCACGACCCGTGCGCCCTCACTGGCCAGCGTGAGCGCCTCGGCCCGGCCGATGCCGCCGCCGGCCCCGGTCACGATGGCCACTCGTCCGTCACAGATCCCCACCTGGGTCCTCCCGTCGTGCTTGCTCGTCTGCTGGTTCGTGGTGTCGCCGGTGTTGCTGGTCTCGCCCGGCGGTCGTGGGTCCGGCGGCTCTGGCGCCTCGCCCCCCGCCCCGGGACCGGGGCACCCTACCCGGCCGGTGACGACTTCTGGCGGTGCGCGGTCTCTTGGCCCAGGTCACGGAACGCGTCGAGATCGACCCGGCGGTGGACGGTCCAGTCCCGCTCGAGGGCGAGCGCTTCGGGCAGGGAGAGGCCCTCACCCCGGGCGTAGAGGCGCAGGATCTCCGTCACCGCAGGCTGCGGGGCGATCTCACGCGCGAGCGCGACGGTCCGCTCCAGCAGCGCGTGGTGCGCCACCACGTGGTTCACGAGACCGATGCGCAACGCTTCGTCCGCATCGATGAAATTTCCCGTGATGGACATCTCGCGTGCTTTGCGGAGCCCAACGGCCCGCGGGAGCAGCCCGCTGAGCCCCCAACCGGCGACCACGTTCAAGCGGGCGTGCGTGTCCGCGAAGCGGGCGCGCTCCGACGCCACGACGAACGTGCAGCTCAGCGCGATCTCCAACGCGCCCGACACGCACGCGCCGTTCACGGCGCAGATCGTGGGGGTCACGGCCGCGCGCAGCGCAGCTGCCGGGTCGGGGCGCAGCGCCCAGTCGACCGCGCGTCGCTCCCCGGACGCGGGCCGCTCCTTGAAGTCGACGCCCGCACTGAACACCGGGTCGGTCCCGGTGATCACGATCGCCGAGACACCGGAGTCCGCGTCGCCGACCGCGACCTCCTCGATGAGGGCTTCGCGCATCGCGAGGGTCATCGCGTTCTTGGCTTCCGGGCGGTCGAGGGTGAGCACGCGGATCCCGTCGTCGTCGGCCACGTGCAGGTTCGGGTGGGTCATGGTCGGCTCCCGCTACTCGAGCCCGAGACGGGCGTTGTCCCACGAGACGATCCGTTCCTCCGCTTCGATCCGCACCACGACGAAGGGCCGTTCGTAGTGGGTGCGCGTGTCGTCGGGCATCTCGGCACGCGGCGTGCGGTACGCCGAGTACTTCGCGTCGAGGGCCTCCTGGACGCGGGCGATCGTGGCCTCGTCGTCGACGAAGGTCGCCGTGCCCGTGAGGTGCACCGCCCACAGCCGGGCCCACCGCTCGCCGCCCTCGACGAGGAAGGAGACCCTCGGGTCGTGGCGCAGGCGGGCTGCCTTCTTCGACGTGGCGGGCGTGCGGAAGTGCACCGCGCCGTCGAGGACCGCGAACCACATCGGCGTCGCGATGGGCGCACCGTCCCGGCGCAGGCTCACGACGATGCCGGTATGGGTGGACGCGATCCGGGCCCACGCTTCGTCGCGGGACATCCGTACGCTCATCCCCGCAGCATGGCCGCTCGGTGCCCACCGCGGCCACCGCGCCCTCGGGACGGCGTGCGTCAGGTGGCACCCGCCGCTCGCCGGAGCGCACTGCGGCGCCGGGCGCCGATCACGGCGAGGACCGCTCCGACGACGAGGAGCTTCACCGCCATGAACCAGAGGGTGATGTCGCGCGCCACGGCATGGCTCACGGTCACGACCTGGCGCGGATCGTCGGGGTCGTAGCGGATCTCCACGACGTCGCCGGCGGTCACCCCTCCGGACTTCGCGTCGGGGAGGTCGGTGCGCACGACGTCGCCGTCCTCGGTGACGAACTCGAGTCGCGGCTCACCGGCCTCGCGGACCACGAGGGCGTCGGCTCCGATCCCGCGGTCGCGCAGGCGGGCGTCCCGGACCTGGAGGGACACGACGACCACCGCCGCCACGACGCCCGCGACGACGAGCGCGAGACCGCCCCACACCGCCC
>BTUT01000271.1:0-4903 GCA_045862935.1 Acidimicrobiia bacterium | reverse complement strand
ACCGCGGACCGCCGCGCACGTAGCCGATGCAGAAGAGGTGGATCAGGCTGCCGACGCCGGTGACGAGCAGGATCCACGTGATCGAGAGGGGATCGGCCTGGGTGCCGACGCCCACCGAGAACGAGCCGGCCGGCATCCACTGGTACAGCTCGTGCACCTGGAGGCGCGCGTCCGCAGGCAGGTCGAGGAGCGCGACGAGCATCACGAGCGAGGCCACGAACGCGAGGCCCATGAGCCCGGTGGCGATCCATCCCGCGACGGGCTCGCCGATGCGACGACCGAGCAGGAGCAGGACCGCCGCGCCCAGCAGCGGCAGCGCCGGGACGATCCAGATGAGGTCGAGGATGTCGCGTGCGTTCACGAGCGGACTCCGGTCGGCATCACGTCAGCCCCTCAGGGACTGGAGATCGTCGGCGGTGGCGTGACGACGGCGCCGGAAGATGGCCACGATGATCGCCAGGCCCACGGCGACCTCGGCGGCCGCCACGACCAGGACGAAGAACACGATGACCTGCCCGGTGATGTCGTCGAGAGCCCGGGCGAACGCGACGAACGACAGGTTCACCGCGTTCAACATGAGCTCCACGCTCATGAACATGACGAGGACGTTGCGGCGGGTGAGCACCCCGACCGCACCGATCGTGAAGATCATCGCCGCGAGCACGAGGGAGTAGCTGGGCGTGATCTCGAGCGCGCCGACGATCACCCCGCCGCCTCCTCGCCCGCCGCGGGCGCCGCGGCCCGCTGACCGCTCCGGCGCGCGAGCACCACGGACCCGACCACCGCGATCACGAGGAGCACCGCGGTGATCTCGAACGCCCACAGGAAGTCGGTGAACAGCAGGCGGGCGACGCGCTCCACGTTGTTGCCGAAGCCACCACCCTCGAGGGGGACGCCGCTGGCGGTGCGCTGCCCCGTCGCCCACTCGTGGCCACCGAGGACGAGCAGCTGCACGAGGAGGATGGCCCCGAGCGCGAGCGCGGCCGGGCGCTGGTACGGGATGCGATCCTCCATCGTCTCCCGGCGGTCCACACCGAGGAGCATGATCACGAAGAGGAACAGCACCACGATCGCGCTCGCGTAGACGATGACCTGCACCGCCGCGACCAGCTCGGCGTCCTGGAGCAGGAACAGCACCGCCACGCTCACGAGCGTCATCACGAGGAACAGCGCGGAGTGCACCGGGTTGCGCGCGAGCACCACGCCGAGCGCGCCCGCGAGCGCCGCCGCGGCAGCGACGAAGAAGAGGACGGCGATCACTCGGCGCTGCCCCCGCTCGACTGACCCTGCTCGGGGGCGCGCGTCCCGAAGCCGAGCTCGCCCGACCACCCGACCCGCCCCTCGAACGCCGCCTGGCCCGACGGGGCCGTGGCCCGCATCCACGCGCTGGTCTCGTCGTCCTCGCCTCCGAGCCACAGCTCCCACGGCTGGCGCCGGGCGCGACCCTGGTCGTCGACGAGCAGCTCGGCCTTCGTGTAGATGGCGTCCTGTCGGTTGGTGAAGGAGAACTCGAAGAGCTTCGTCTCGGTGATGGCCTCCGTGGGGCACGCCTCCACGCAGAGGTCGCAATGGATGCAGCGGAGGTAGTTGATCTCGTACACGAAGCCGTAGCGCTCACCCGGCGACACGGGATCGTCGACCGGGTTGTCGGCCCCGCGGACGTAGATGCACCGAGCCGGGCAGACCCCGGCGCAGAGCTCGCAGCCGATGCACTTCTCCATGCCGTCCTCGTAGCGGTTGAGGACGTGCCGGCCGTGGAGGCGGGGAGGCTTGGGTCGCTTCTCCTCGGGGTAGTTGGAGGTGACGACCTTGCCGAGCTGCCCGATCGAGACGCGGAAGCCGCTGAACCTACCCATGGTGCGCCCCGTCCATCAGCGGATCTCCTCCACCGACTCGCCGCGGCGGGGGATGCAAGCCCAGAGGACCGACAGGACGATCAGCGCGCCGAAGATGGCCGACGGCACGGTGATCCACTCGTTCCAACCCTCTTCGGCGCCCACCACCACGACCGCCGAGATCATCGCCCACACGAAGGCGAGCTCGATGAGGTACTTCCAGCCAAACGCCATGAGCTGGTCGTAGCGCAGGCGGGGCAGCGTGGCCCGCACCCAGACGGTGCCGTAGAGGAGCACGAGCACCTTCACGGTGAACCAGAGCACCGGCATGACCCACACGTTGACCCAGCTGTCGGCGTCGAGGAAGCCGAGCCCCGGGCCCGAGGGCCCGCCGAGGAACAGCGTCACCGCGATGGCGGACATCGTGATGAGGTTCATGAACTCGGCGAGGAAGAAGATCGCGAAGCGGATGCCGGTGTACTCGGTGTGGAAGCCGCCCACGAGCTCCTGCTCGGCTTCCACGAGGTCGAACGGGGGGTGGTTCGTCTCGGCGATGGCCGCGATGACGAAGATCACGAACGCCCCGATCGCCGGCAGCCAGTACCACTGGGAGAACGCCGATCCGGGCCCGGTCCACGCCTGCTGGTTCACGATCGCGCGCGTGGAGAGGGTGCCCGAGTGGATCAGCACGCCGACCACTGCCAGGCCCAGCGCGGCCTCGTAGCTGAGGAGCTGGGCGGACGCGCGCACCGAGCCGAGCAGCGGGTACTTCGAGCCCGACGCCCACCCGGCGAGCATCACGCCGTAGAGGCCGATGCCCGACATCATCAGGAGCCACAGCACCCCGATCCCGGGATCGGCGAGCTGGAGGTACGTGTCGTGCCCGGCGACCGTGACCAGACCGCCGATCGGCACGATGGCGAAGGCCAGGAACGCCGGGATGATGGCCAGGTACGGCGCGAGCCGGAAGACGGGTCGATCGGCGCTCGTCGGTGACGACTGCTCCTTGAAGAAGAGCTTGATGCCGTCGGCCAGCGACTGGAGCACGCCGAAGGGCCCGGCGCGCTGCGGGCCGATGCGGTTCTGCATGTCGGCGATGACCTTGCGCATGAACCAGATGTAGAAGAGCACCGCCACGAGCATGATCGCGAACACCACGATCGTCTTCACGATCACGATGAGCACGACGGTGGCGTCGATCCCGTCGCTGAAGAGCGGGTCTCCCGCGAGGACCGGGCTCATCGCAACGTCTCCACGCGCAGGTCGGTGACCGCTCCGGCGAGATCCACCAGCTCGGACGCGCCGGGTCCGCGCCGGTTCACCGCGATGAACGCGGTCCCCTGCGGGGTGCTCGCGTCGGCGCGCACCGCGATCTCGACGGTCCCTCGCGCGGAGGTGACCCGCACGCGGTCGCCGTCGGCGACCCCGATGCGGTCGCGGTCGACCCGGTTCACCAGCAACGCGGCGTCGAGGGGCGCGAGCGGAGCGAGGGAGGGCGACTCCGTCACGGCCCGGTCGGCGCCGTAGAGCGTGCGCGCGGCCACGAGGCGCAACGCGTACCCGTCGATCGGGACGACCGGCGCCCCCGGCGCGGGACCCCGCCACTCGTGCAGCGCGACGGGAGGTTCGGGCACGCCCGTCGGAGCCTCGTCGGCCGCCTCGGCCGTGCTCTCGGATCCCTCGTCGTCGGCGGACGGGCTGTCGCTCGCGGCCGGCTCGGCGACCTCGGCCACGGCGACCGGCTCGGCGTCGGCGCCGGAGGGGATCGGCTCCCACGACACCCCGGCTCCGAGCGGGGCGGGCCCCCAGACGATCTCGTGGGCATGGTCGACGAGCGGGAGCACGACACCGTCGCGCGCGCCGCGGAGGACCGTGGCGTCGACACCCGCGAACGCGGGCGCGACGCGGGCGATCTCGTCTTGCACCTCGGCGGTCGTCTCGAGGTCGAAGTCGACCCCGAGGCGACGCGCGAGCTCACCTGCGATGCGCCAGGGCTCCATCGCCGCGCCGCCCGGAGTCACCTTGCGCGCGAGGCGCTGCACGCGGCCCTCGAGGTTCGACGCCGTGCCGTCCTGCTCGCCCCACACGGTGGCGGGCAGCACGACCGACGCGTGGTCGCCGGCGTCGCTCGTGAACGCACCGACCACGATCACGTTCCGGGCGCCGGCGAGCGCCTCGGCCGCGCGCGCGCGATCGGGGAAGTCGGAGAGCGGATCGCAGCCGAGGAGCACCAACGTCTCGATCCGGCCCCCGGCCGCGGCGTCGAGGATCCCCTCCGCGTCGAGGCCGCCGGCCTCGGGCACCGAGCCCCAGTGGCTCGAGACGTGCGCGCGGCCGGCGTCGAGCGAGACGCGACCGGGGAGGAACCCCGGCGTGAGGCCGAGGTCGAGCGCACCGTGGACGTTGCCGCGGTGGAGCGCGGAGAGGAACCTGACGTTCGGGAGGTTTGCGAGCTGCGCGGCGGCGTGCACGGTGGCGGTGGCCGGCTCCGCGAGCGACGGGCGGCCGAGCACCACCACGACCGGCCCCGTGCGCCCGTCGAGCAGATCGAGGAGGTCGTCGGTGGGCGAAGACTGGCTCGCCCGGCCCGCGAGCGCAGCTGCGAGCCGGCCGGTCACGGTGCCGACCTCACCGGGGAGGTGGCGCAGCACCACGGCGGCCGACGACGTGAGGCCGTTCGCGCGCGGCGCGACGTCCACGAGCGGTACCCCGTGCTCCAGCGCCGCCTGGCGCACGCGCAGGTACAGGACCGGGAGGGTCTCCTTCAGGTCGGGAGCGATGACCACGATCGCGGCCGCGCCGTCGAGGTCGCCGATCGTCGCCCGAGTCATCCCGAGGACGACCTCGCCGGGGAGCCCGTCGGCGAGCTGCGCGTCCACGTTGTCGGTGGCGAGCACGCCCTTCGCGAGGCGCGCCCACGCGTACGCGTCCTCGTTGGTGCCGCGGGCGCCGCCGAGCACGGCCACCGCGCCGGGGCCACCGCGGCGTGTCGCGTCGCGCAGGGCATCCGCCGCGGCGTCGAGCGCATCGGGCCAGCTCGCGTCCACGAGGACGCCGTTGCGGCGGAC
>BTUT01000270.1:0-4923 GCA_045862935.1 Acidimicrobiia bacterium | reverse complement strand
GGAACCCGTCGTCGTCGAGCCGCGCGAGATCGGTGGTGCGGATCCAACGGTCGGGGTCGACCTGCGCGGTGCGCACCTCGAGGAGCCCGACCTCGCCGTTGGGGAGCGTCTTGCTGGTTTCTTCGTCGACGACGCGCAGCGCGCAGCCGGCATGGGCGCGCCCCACGCTGCCGCGCTTGTCTCGCGCGAACCGCTGGTGGTCCGCGAGGTTCCAGCCGGCCACGCCACCGCCGAACTCGGTGGCCGCGTACGAGGTGAGCACGGGGACCCCGTACCTCGCCGTGAACGCGTCCGCGAGGTCGGGGTCGAGCGGCGCGGTGCCCGACACCACCGACCGCACGCTCGCGAGGTCGGCGGGGTCGAGGTCGGCGTCGTACACCATGCGCAGCGCGGTCGGGACGAGGCTCACCGTGCGGGGCTCGTGGCGGCGCACGCAGTCGATCCAGCTCTCCACCTCGAAGCGCTCGAGCAACGCGAACCTGCGACCGTCGGTCACCGCCTGCACGATGCGGAACAGCCCGCCGAGGTGGACCATCGGCGAGTTCACGACCACCACCCCGCTGCGGAGGCGGACGTCTGCGGGGACGTTCGACTCGTAGTGCTTCGCGCCCTCCATGACGCGTGTGAGTGTGTCGTAGGTGAGGTCGATGCGGCGCGGCGGGCCGGTCGTGCCGCTGGTGAGCATCTGGATCGCCACTCCGGGGCATGCGGCCGGCGGGGGCGCCGCCGCGGTCGGGCGCGTGAGACGGACCGCGCCGCCGAGGTCGTCGAGCGCGAGCGTCGCGCTCTGCCGCGCGATCGCCGGGACGACGAGCGCGTCGAGGTCCCGCGGCTCGCCGGCCACCAGCCCGAGGCCGAGATCGAGCAGGTCCGCCTGCACCCGGTCGGACCCGAGGAGCGGGTTCACGGTGACGAGGCACGCTCCCGCGCGCAGCACGCCGAGGGCGAGCCCCACCGGGACCGGCCGGTTGCGCAGGAGGACCCCGACGCGCGCGCCGTCGCCCAGTCCGAGCTGGTCGATCGCGTCCGAGACGGCGTCGGCGGTCCGACGGATCGCGGCCCACGCGTACCACCGGCGTTCGAACTCGAGCGCGGGTGCGTCCGGGTCGAGTGCGGTGACGACGTCGATGCGCTCCGCGATCGGGTTGCTGGTCGCGGTCACCGGAGGTGGGGGTCGGTCCTGGGCACCGACGCCCGATCGACCTCGGCGGTGCCGATCGGGTTGCCGAGCCGCGTGTACATCAGTCCCTGGGTGACCGCCGCACGGTACGGCTTGTCGAGCGACTCCCAGATCGCGCGCACCGTGCCCTGCGTGGCCGCGGTGGGATACGACGCGATCAGTCGGGCGATCGCGTCGGCGCGGTCCCACAGGTCGGCGTACGGCACCACTTCGGTCACGAGCCCGATGCGCAGTGCCGTGTCCGCCGTCACCCGCTCGGCGTTCCCGGTGAGCGCGATCCGCAGCGTCTCGCCGAGACCGACGCGTCGCATCAATCCGACAGGCTCGATCGCGGACACCAGCCCGAAGGTCACGTGCGAGTCGAAGAACGTGGCGTCGTCGGAGCAGATCACCACGTCGGCCTCGTTCACGAAGTACAGCGCACCGGCGGTGCAGATGCCCTGCACCGCGCACACCACGGGCTTCCACACCTGCTGCCACTTCGGGCTGAGGTACTCGCCGGGATCCTCGTGGTTCCAGATGTCGTCGGGTTGGCCGAACGCCTCCGTCACGTCGAGCCCCGCGCTGAACGCCCGGGCGCCTTCGGCTCGGAGCACGACGGCGTGCACGCGCTCGTCGGTCTTCACCGCGTGCCACACGTCCTTCATCTCCTCGCACATCGTGCGGTTGAACGCGTTGAGCTTCGCGGGACGGTCGAGCGTGATCGTCGCCACGCGCGTGTGTGGGTCGACCGCGTAGCGAATGGTCGTGAACGCGCGGTCGCCTCGGCTGCTCACTCGCACCTCCACAACGGGTCGCGCTTCTCGAGGAAGGCGCGGGGTCCCTCGCTCGCGTCGTCCGTGTGCAGCACGCGCTCACGGTACGCCTCGGCGAGGAGCTCGGCCTCGTGGAGTGGGAGGCCGAGGCCCTTGCGGATCGCGAGCCGGGTGCCGCGCACGGCCAAGGGCGCGTTGCGGTTGACGAGGTCCGCGATCTCACGCAGACGGCGACCCAGATCGTCCCGTCCGACCACCTCGGTGACCAGACCCAGCTCATGGGCGCGCTGGGCGGTGATCCGTTCGTGCTTGCCGGTGAGTGCGACGCGCATGGCGACGTTGACCGGGAGCACCCGCGCCAGCCGCACCATCTCGCGGCCCGAGACGAGCCCGATGCTCACGTGGGGGTCGAAGAAGGTCGCGTCGTCGGAGCAGATGACGATGTCACCCGTGGTGACGAGATCGAGCCCGGCGCCGCAGCAGATGCCGTTCACGCCGACGACCACGGGCTTGGTCATGGTCCGGAAGGGCGGGGTCGCCTCCTGGGGCGCCTCCCACTCCTCGTAGCGCGAGAGGTACCGGCCCTCGTACGGCACCCGACCGTCGTCGCGCACGGTGTCGACGTCGGCGCCCGAGCAGAACGCCCGGCCGGCGCCGGTGATCACGATCGTCCACACGTCGTGATCGGCTTCGGCGCGGTCGTAGGCGTCGCGCAGCTCGCGCTGCATCAGCGCACTGATCGCGTTGAGGCGCTCCGGCCGGTTGAACGTGATCGTGGCGACGCGATCCGCGACCTCGTAGAGGATGGTGTCGTAGCTCACGGCTCCCGCTTCACGCTCGTTCACGCGATCTCCCGGACGTCGGCGGCGAGCGACTCGGTGTGCTGCGCCGACGTACCGAACGCCTGCTCCAGCACCCACGACCGCTTGAGGCAGTAGTGCGGCATCATCTCCCACGTGAAGCCCATCCCGCCGTGGATCTGGATGCACGCCCGGGAGTTGGCCATCGCCGCGTCGCTCGCCACCACCTTGGCCGCCGACACCGCGTGGCGCACGTCACCCGCACCGGGATCGTCGAGGAGCGCGGCAGCCGCGTAGACCGCGCTGCGGGCCATCATCATCCGCACGTACATGTCGGCGAGCAGGTGCTGGATCGCCTGGAACGACGCGATCGGACGGTCGAACTGACGCCGCTCCAGCGCGTAGGCGCGTGCGAGCTCGAGCGCGCGGTCGGCGACACCGGCGAGCAGGGCCGCCGTGACGGCCGCGCCCCCGGTGCGGAGCTGCACGGCTCCCGCCGCGTCGAGGAGCTCGGTGCCTCCGCTCGGCTCCCGAACGAGCCCGACCGGCGTGAGGGGGTCGAGGGGTTCGAGGGGCTCGTCCGGCCGCCAGCCCGGGGGCTCCACGAGCCACGCCCCGTCGAGGCCCACCACCACGAGCACGTCGGCCAGCGCGGGGTGCTCGACGAGGAGGGGGCCGGTGCCGTGACCGCCGTGACCGCCGTGACCGCCGAGACCGCCGTCGAGGTCCAGTCCCGTCACCACCCGCGAGCCGTCGGCGACGCCCGGCACGAGCCCGGCGAGCAGCGACGACCATGTGAGCGGCCCGGGGACGAGGTGCCGGCCGAGCACCTCGTGGACCACGACCGTCTCCACCCATCCGGTTCCGAGCCCGCCGCGGGCCTCGGGCACCCGGAGCGCGAACACCCCGAGGTCGGCGAGCGCCGCCCACGAGGCGCGGTCGGTCCCGGCGCGCTCCATCGCCACGAGCCGGTCGTGGGTGTACTCGGCGGCGCAGAACCCGGTGACCGCCTCCTGGAGCTCGAGCTGGTCGTTCGTGAGTCGGAAGTCCACGCCACCTACCGCACGAGGAAGCCGCCGTCCACCACGATCTCCTGCCCGGTGACGTACGCGCTCTCGCCACTCGCCAGGTAGAGGATCGCTTCGGCGATGTCGAGCGTGGATCCCACCCGGTGCAGGGGCACCCGGCTGGCAAAGCCGGCGAGCTGCGCCTCCTGCTGCTCCGGGGTGAGCCCGTGACGCTCACCGGTGGACATCGGTGTGCGCATGAACCCGGGGGAGACGCAGTTCGCACGGATGTTGCGCGCCGCGAGCTCGTGCGAGATGTGGCGCGTATAGCTCAGGATCGCGCCCTTCGAGGCTGCGTAGGCGGCGCCGCCCACGCAGCAGGACGCCGCGATCGATGCGACGCTCACGACGGCCCCGCCGCCCCGCTCGGTCATGAGCGGCACCGCGGCGCGCGTGCACGCGTAGACGCTCCGGAGGTTGACGGTGATGACGTGGTCCCACAGTGCCTCGTCGACGTCCCACGTGTCGCTCGGGGTGCTCTGCGAGATGCCGGCGTTGTTGACGAGGATGTCGAGCCCACCGAAGCGCCGTTGCGCGGCATCGGCGGCGGCCCGTGCGCCCTCGGTGGTGGAGATGTCGCCGACGACGAGCTCGGCCGCCGATCCGGCACCCTCGCAGAGCCGTACGGTCTCGGCTCCGCCGTCGCCGTCGAGGTCCGCCACCACGACGCGGGCGCCTTCCTCGGCGAAGCGCGCGGCGGTTGTCCGGCCGAAGCCCGACGCTCCACCGGTGACGATGGCCACCTTGTCGTGCAGTCTCACGGTGCCTCCTGGTCTCAGCCGTCGATCGCCGGGTGCGCGCCGTGCCCGATGAGCTCGTAGTCGTCGAGGTCGGGCTCACGGGTCATCTTCCAGTAGTCGAGCAGGCGCCACGGCGCGTTCGTGACCACCCGACCCTCGTCGTTGTTGTAGTACGAGCGGACCCGCGGGTGGCGCCACACCATCTGCTCCAGCTCGGCGTCGAGCCGCGCGTTGTACGCGTCGTGCACGTCGGGGCGGCAGTCCATCGCCGCGAAACCGCCGCGGGCGAGCCCGGCGAGACAGCGGGCGATGTAGTCGATCTGGCACTCGAGCACCAGGATCACGCTGCCGACGACGGGGTTGGTGTTGGGTCCGTAGATG
>BTUT01000269.1:0-4931 GCA_045862935.1 Acidimicrobiia bacterium | reverse complement strand
AGGGGCCGCTGCTACCCTCACGACGCCCCCATGATTCGCTTCGAGAACGTCACGAAGATCTACAAGGGCGGGGTCACCGCGCTCCGCGACCTGTCGGCCGACGTCCAGAAGGGCGAGTTCCTCTTCCTGGTGGGACCATCGGGATCGGGGAAGTCCACCTTCTTGCGGTTGCTCCTGCGCGAGGAGGTCCCCTCGGAGGGCAGGATCGTGGTCGCCGGCCGCGACATCTCGCGCATGTCGCACTGGAAGGTCCCGCAGCTGCGTCGCAACATCGGCACGATCTTCCAGGACTTCAAGCTCCTGCCCACGAAGACGGTCTACGAGAACGTCGCGTTCGCGATGGAGGTCATCGGCCGGCCGCGCTCGGTGATCCGCACGCAGGTGCCCCAGGTGCTCGACCTCGTGGGCCTCGCGAAGAAGGCGGGGCGGTTCCCCAACGAGCTCTCGGGGGGTGAGCAGCAGCGGGTCTCGATCGCGCGTGCCTTCGTGAACCGGCCGCTGATCATCCTCGCCGACGAGCCCACCGGGAACCTCGACCCGGCGACGACCGTCGGCATCATGCGCATCCTCGATCGCATCAACCGCACGGGCACGACGATCGTCATGGCCACGCACGATCAGCGCATCGTCGACGCGATGCGGCGTCGGGTGGTGGAGCTCGATCGGGGTCAGATGGTGCGCGACCAGGCGCGCGGCGTCTACGGCGTCGGGGGTGGCGTCTAGCCGTGTTCGCGCGCCTGGGCTACTTCGCTCGCGAGACGACGATCTCGCTGCGCCGCAACCTGCTCATGACGCTCGCGGGGATCCTCACCGTGGCGGTCTCGCTCGCGCTCTTCGGCGGCATCATGCTGCTGTCTCGCTGGGTCGAGCACGGCACGCAGCAGATCAAGGGCGGCGTGCGGCTCGAGATCTTCATGACGGTGAACGCGACGCAGGCCCAGATCGACGACGTGGCGACCGCCCTCGACGAGGACGCGCAGGTCAAGGACTACCGGTTCCTCGACAAGCAGGCGGCCTACGAGGAGTTCAAGCGCATCTTCCGCAAGGACCCCGACCTCGTGAAGAACGTCGACGCCGAGGCGTTGCCCACGTCGTTCCGCATCGTGCCGGTCGAGGCGGAGTTCACCAACAACATCCGTCGCCGCTTCGAGCCGCTGGCCGGCGTCGACGACGTGGCCACGCCCGACGAAGCGCTGCGCGGGTTGCTGAGCGCCACCGACACCGCCCGCATCATCTTCTTCGGCTTGTCGCTGGTGCTGCTGCTGTCGTCGTTGTTCCTGATCGTCAACACGATCCGCCTCGCCACGTTCGCTCGGCGTCGCGAGATCGAGGTGATGAAGCTCGTGGGCGCGAGCAACTGGTTCGTCCGGGTGCCGTTCATGGCCGAGGGGCTCGTGCAGGGCCTCATCGGTGCGGGGCTCGCCGTGGGCGTGGTGGCCGCGCTGAAGGCCGGGTTCGACGAGTGGTTCGACGACCCCGACGGGTTCTTCCGCCAGTTCTACGTGACCAACAGCGACGCCTTCTCCATCGCCCTCATCGTCCTGGGTCTGGGCGTCCTCATCGGCCTGGTGGGCTCCCTCATCGGCCTGCGGCGGTTCCTGAGGGTCTGAACGGGCGACGAGGGGCCACCCTCGCGCGGGCCCGATCGCGGCGGATCCCCAGGTGGGGCGATGGGTACGTGGCTCGTGTTGCCAATGTTGTCGTTGTTGCCATAGCCTGGTTGCTCCCATGCGACACCGCCTGGCCCTCGTCTCGCTCGCCGCCCTCCTCGTGACGGGCACCCTCGCCGGGGCGGCCCGCGCCCAGACGCCCAACCCCCAGCGTCAACGGGAGCTCAAGGACAGGATCCTCGAGGCGACCGCATCCGAGGCCGCCGCGCTCGAGGAGCTCCAGGCACTCCGGGATCGCAAGGCCCCGATCGACGCACGCGTGGCGGAGCTCGACGGCGCGATGGGTGCGGTGCTCGCGCGGCTCGCGCCGCTCGAGGCCGAAGTCGCACGCGTCAGCGCAGCCCTCGAGGACGCCCAACGCCAGTTCCTCGCCCGCCAGGCAGAGTTCGAAGCGGCCAAGGCGGAGTTCGACGGCTCCGCCGCGCAGATCTACCGATCGGCCCGACGGGGCGTCACGTACGACTACGTCGCCGCCGCGCGGCCCGAGAACCTCGTGCAGGGCTCGAAGTACCTCGACGAGGTCAACGCGAAGCAGCGCCTCACCGTCCGCCACATCGTCGAGCTGCGCGACGCGGTGGACGCCCAGCGCAAGGACATCGCGCAGAAGAAGACGGACGCCGAAGCCGCGGCGGCCGAGGTCGCGAAGCTGCGCGACGAGGTTGCGCGGCTCCGTGCCGAGATCGAGCCGGCGCGCGCGCAAGCGGCCACCGAGGTGAAGAACGAGGAGTCCCTGATCGCGTCGCTGCGCTCGCAGAAGCAGCAGTGGGAGCGCGAGTGGGCGGAGCTCCAGGCCGTCTCCGACTCCATCGCCGCGCAGCTCCGGCTGAACCCCACGCCGGGCTCGCCCGCGGGCTCGTGCGAGTTCCGTCCGGTCCCCGGTCAGATCGTGAGCGGCTTCGGGTTGCGTCAGGACCCGCTCGGCAGCGGGACCGGCAACCATGCCGGGCTCGACATCGCAGCTCCGAGCGGCACGCCGATCCGCGCCTGCCGGGGCGGCAAGGTGATCATCTCGGGATGGCAGGGCGGCTACGGCCAAGCGGTGGTGGTGGATCACGGCGGCGGGATGGCCACCCTCTACGCGCACCAGTCCCGCCTCGGGGTCGGCGTGGGAGAGACGGTGCTGCCGGGCGAGGTCATCGGCTACGTCGGCTCGACCGGCCAGTCGACCGGACCGCACCTCCACTTCGAGGTTCGCATCTCCGGGACGCCGGTCAACCCCACGTCCTACCTGTAGCTCGCGCGCGTCGAACGGCGGCACCCAGCGTTTGACTGGACCCGTCACGCGCGAGAAGGGTGCAGGGCGTGGCGGGATACTCGGGCACGCCGTTGGCTCGGAAGCTGGGCATCAACGAGGGGACACGGCTCGCGATCGTGTCCGCGCCCGACGGCTTCGCCGCCGGCCTCGACCTCCCCAACGGTGTGCGCGTCCGCTCCGCCGCGCGCGGACGCGTCGACATCCTCGTGTTCTTCGCGACGCGCCGAGGCGAGCTGGCGCGACGGTTCCCCACCATGAAGCGCGCCATCGCGACCGACGGCGGATTGTGGATCGCGTGGCCGAAGCGCACCTCGGGTGTGGCGACGGACCTGTCCGAGGCCCCGGTGCGCGAGGTCGGCCTCGCCCACGGCCTGGTCGACAACAAGGTCTGCGCGATCGACGACACGTGGTCCGGGCTGCGGTTCGTGTACCGGTCGGCAGACCGCGGCTGAGGTGTGTGGCCGGTTCGTCGCCGCGTCCTCCCCGGCGTTGCTCGCCGATCGGTTCGCCGTCGACGAGGTCGACGCCTCCGTGGGCCCCGAACCCGAGCCGGACTACAACGTCAGCCCGCGGCGGGGCGTCCTCGTGGTGCGCGAGCGGGAGGGGGAGCGGGTGCTCTCCCGGCTGCGCTGGGGGCTGGTGCCCTCCTGGGCCAAGGACCCGTCGGTGGGCGACCGCATGATCAACGCCCGGGCCGAGACGGTGGCCGACAAGCCGGCCTACCGGCGGGCGTTCGCCGGGAAGCGCTGCATCATCCCGGCCGACGGGTTCTACGAGTGGAAGCGGGGCTCGGCCGCCGGAGGTGTCAAGCCCCCGAAGCAGCCGTTCTTCATCCACCGGCGGGACGGCGAGCCGCTCGCCTTCGCGGGGTTGTGGGAGGTCTGGAAGGTGCCGCCCGACGCCGATCCGGCGCTCGGTGGTCCCGACGGCTGGTTGCGCTCCTGCACGATCGTGACGGGCCCGGCCAACGAGCTGCTGGCGCCGATCCACGATCGCATGCCCATCGTGCTGCCGGCGTCGGCGTGGGACCAGTGGCTCGATCCCGACGAGCACGACACCGCCGCGCTCGGCCGCATGTTGGTTCCCGCGCCCGCGGAGTGGTTCGAGGCGTACGCGGTGAGCACGCGCGTCAACAACGCGCGCAACAACGGTGCCGCGCTCGTCGAGCGGCTCGAGGATGCGCCTCGCCACGACTGACGGGGAGCGGCCCCGCGGCGCGCGGCCACGGGTCGTATCCTGCGCACATGGACCCCGAGCAGCACCTCGCCGCGATCGAGACCGAGAGCGCACGTCTCGTCGACGTGTCCGAGGCGGCCGGCCTGGACGCAGCCGTGCCGTCGTGCCCCGGGTGGACCGTCTCCGACCTGCTCGGCCACGTCGGCGCGGTGCAGCGCTGGCAAGCCGGCATCGTGGAGCGCCGGGTCACCGAGGCGGAGTTCGCGTTCGACGATCCGCCGGAGGATCCCGGCGCGCGACCCGGCTGGGTGCGGGACGCCACGACCATGACGCTCGACGCGTTCCGCGCGACCGCGCCCGACACCCCGATCTGGACGTTCGTCGGCCCGGGGACCGCGGCGTTCTGGTTCCGGCGCCAGGCGCACGAGGTCGCGATGCACCGCGTCGACGCCGAGCTCGCCGCGGGGATCACCCCGGCCATGGACGCGTCGCTCGCGCTCGACGGGATCGACGAGTTCCTCGACATCGTGGTGGGCGCGCGTCGCCGCGAGCACCTCACCGGCACCGGCGAGACGCTGCACCTCCATTGCACCGACGTCGAGGGGGAGTGGCTGGTCCACCTGACCCCCGAGGGCGCCGTCGTCGAGCGCGTCCACGCCAAGGGTGACGTCGCGGTCCGTGGATCGGCGCTCGGCCTGCTGCTCCTCGTGCGGGAGCGCGGCGGAGCAGCGGGGCTCGAGGTGTTCGGTGATCGGGCGGTGCTCGATCGCTTCGTGGGTCTCGCCCGGATCTGAGGATCCGGCGCGGGCGATCCGGGCGGGCGCCACTCA
>BTUT01000268.1:0-4942 GCA_045862935.1 Acidimicrobiia bacterium | reverse complement strand
GTTGGCGGCGAAGATCGCGGTGAGGAACTCGGTGCAGTTGTAGGCCAGCAGGGCGACGACGTCGCCCTCGCCGACCCCACGGGCCCGCAGGCCCGCCGCGACCCGAGCCACCTGCTCGGCCATCTCGGCGTAGGTCACGACCTGGTCGTCGTAGACCGCGACGGGGCGCCTCGGCGTGCGCTGCGCGTGGTGCTCGAGCACGCTGCACCAGCTCAGGTCGGGAGTCATCCTCGGTGTCGCCGCGCCGTCCAACCCACCGCCTCCCCGGGAGCCCACCCCTACGGTGCGGCGTAGCCGCCGTCGACCACGATCGCGGCGCCGGTCGTCCAGCGGGCCGCGTCGCTGGCGAGGTACGAGTACGCGCCGAGCAGGTCGTCCGCCGTGCCGAGTCCGAGGGGATGACGAACGCCGATCGCGTCGATGGCCTCCGGGGGGAGGCCGTCGTGGATCCGCGAGAGGAACGTGCCCGGACAGACGCAGTTCACCCGGATCCCGTCGCGCGCGTACTCGACCGCGGCGACCTTGGCGAGCTGGATCACCGCGGCCTTGGTCGCGCAGTAGGGCGCCGCGTGCGACCACGCGGTCATCCCCGCGACGGACGCCGTGAGGATGATCGAGCCCGAGCCCTGCGGCCGCATCGCCCCCACCGCCGCCTTGATCCCGTTCACGTTGCCGAGCACGTTCACCCGGTACGACCGGTCCCAGTCGTCGGTGGTGAGGTTGTGGATGCGCCCGTTCGGCGCGAGCACGCCCGCGTTGCTGACGAGCACGTCGAGGTGCCCGAACGCGCCGACGGCCCGCGCGACCACCGCGTCGACCTGCACCGGGTCGCTCACGTCCGCGGTGAGCGTCTCCACAGCCCCGCGGGGCTCGCCCAGCCCGGCCACCGTGGCGGCGAGCTCGTCGGCGTCGAGATCGCTCAGCACCACGTCGGTCTCGGGCTCCCCCGCGAACCGCCGCGAGAGCGCGGCCCCGAGCGTGCCCCCGGCGCCGGTGATCGCGACGACCCGCCGCTCGTGACGAGTCATACGAGGAGGTACCCGCCGTCGACGTCGAGCACGGTGCCGGTGATGAAGGCCGACGCGTCGGACGCGAGGAACAGGTACGCGCCGACCAGGTCGGCCGGCGCGCCCCAGCGCTTCAGCGCGGTGTGGGCGAGCACGCTCGTGCCGCGCTCGGGGTGGTTCTTCCACGGCTCGACGAGCGGCGAGTCGAACCATCCCGGGGCCACGACGTTCACGGTGATCCCCGCGGGCGCGAGGTCGAGCGCCAGGCCCTTCGCGAGGCCGACGAGACCCGCTTTCGACGCGCTGTAGGCCGCGAGGCCCTCGCGCGGGCGGGCCCCGATGACCGAGCCGGTGAAGATGAGCCGACCGCCGTCGCCCATCACCCGGGTGGCCGCCCGGGCGCCGAGGAACGCACCGGTGAGGTTCACGTCGAGGATCTCGCGCCACACCGAGGGATCGGTCTCGCGGGGACCGGCCACGATCGGCGAGATCCCGGCGTTCGCGATCCACACGTCGAGGCCACCCCACTCGGCGACGGTGGCGTCGGCCACCGCGTCGTTGAGCTCGTCGTCGGTCACCTCGCCGGGGACCACGAGCGACGGGCCCGGCAGCTCGGCCGCCACGGCCTTGAGATCGGCCTCCCGGCGGGCGACGAGCGTGACGCGCGCGCCCGCGGCCGAGAAGGCGTGCGCGAGCACCCGCCCGAGCCCGCGGCTGGCGCCGGTGAGCACCACCCGCTTCCCGTGCACGTCGCCGACCGGCCCGAACGTCGTGGGGATGTCGATCTCGTCGGCCCCGGCCATGGCTCCCCTTCTTGTACCGATCAGTACAATACACTCCGCATGCCGTCCGTGGACGACCTCCTCGAGCTGCACCGCCGGATGCTCGTGATCCGCGGGTTCGAGGAGCGGGTGGCGGCCCTGTACCGGGACGGCGAGGTGCCCGGCTTCGTCCACCTCTCGATCGGCCAGGAAGCGGCCGCGGTCGGCGCGTGCTGGCCGTTGCGGCCCACCGACGTGATCACCTCGACCCACCGCGGCCACGGCCACTGCCTCGCGAAGGGCCTCGACCCGCTCCCGATGTTCGCCGAGCTGATGGCGAAGGACGCCGGGACCAATCGTGGACGCGGTGGCTCCATGCACATCGCCGACCCGGCGCGCGGCATCTTCGGTGCGAACGGGATCGTGGGCGCGGGCCTCCCCATCGCGGTGGGGGCCGCCACCGCCGCGCAGCTCCGCGCCGACGGCGGGGTGGCGGTCGCGTTCTTCGGCGACGGCGCCGTCGCGCACGGCACCTTCCACGAGGCCGTGAACCTCGCCGCGGTGTGGCACCTGCCGGTGGTCTTCTTCTGCGAGAACAACGGCTACGCCGAGTTCTCCCCCACCGCGACGCAGCACGCGGCGTCGCTGGAGCGCCGGGCCAAGGGCTACCGGATCCCGTACCACGCGGTCGACGGCAACGACGTCGTCGAGACCGCGCGGGTGATGCGCAAGGCGGTGAAGCACGCTCGCCGGGGAGACGGACCGGTGCTGGTGGAGGCCGCCACCTCCCGGCACCACGGCCACTACGAAGGCGACCCGCAGCGCTACCGCACCGACGCGCAGCGGCACGAGGCGGAGGCAGGCGACCCGCTGCTGGTGAGCGCGCGCCGCCTCCGCGCCGCGGGCGTCGCCGAGGACACGCTCGACGCGCTGCACGCGTCCGTCGCCCGCGAGCTCGACGCCGCGGTGGAGGCCGCGCGCCTCCTCGACGCCCCACCCCTCGCGAGCCTCGGATCCTTCGTCACCCGCCCGCGGCCCGACATCCCCGAGCCCCGGGTGTCCGCCTCGGCCGCGGCCGACGACGCGCCCGTGTTCCGCACCATGGACGCGATCCGGACCGCGCTCGAGGTCGAGCTCGCAGCCGACGACCGGGTGTTCGTCGCGGGCATCGACGTCGCCGCGGGGGGCAACGTGTTCGGCTTGACCCGGGGTCTCCACGAAGGGTTCGGCGACCGCGTGCGCGACACCCCCATCTCCGAGAGCGCGATCGTCGGCCTCGCGGTGGGCGCCGCCATGGCGGGGATGCACCCCGTGGTCGAGCTCATGTACCTCGACTTCCTCGGGGTGTGCCTCGACCAGCTCCTCAACCAGGCCGCGAAGCTCGGCTACATGACCGGCGGTGCCGCCGAGATGGCCCTCACGGTGCGCACGCAGTTCGGTGCCGGTCGCTCCTCGGGGAGCCAGCACTCCCAGAGCCTCGAAGCGCTGCTCGCGCACATCCCCGGGCTCACGGTCGTGATGCCGTCGACCCCCGCCGACACCTACGGGCTGCTGCGCGCCGCGATCCAGGACCCGAACCCGGTGGTGTTCATCGAGCACCGGCTGCTGTACGGCGCCCGCGGCCCCCAGCCGCCGGCCGACCACCTCGTGCCGATCGGTCGCTCGGCGGTGGTGCGCCCGGGCGACGACATCACGGTCGTGTCGGTGTCCCGCATGGTCCACGAAGCGCTCGCCGCGGCCTCGGTGCTCGACGGCGAGGGCGTCTCCGTCGAGGTGATCGACCTGCGCACCGTCACGCCGCTCGACACGGTGCCCATCCTCGACTCGGTCGCGAAGACGGGCCGCCTGCTCGTCGCGCACGAGGCCGTCGTGCCGTTCGGGATCGGCGCGGAGATCGCGGCCGTGGTCGCACGCGAGGCGTTCTGGGATCTCGACGCGCCGATCGAGCGCGTCGGCGCCCCGCCCACTCCCCCCCCCAACCCGCCCGACCACGAGCCCCCGTGGCACGCCCACCGCCCCCACAACACCCCGGCCCGGAGGCGCCTCGCGCGAACCTGACGTCCGCGCCCCGGTTCAGCAGCCCAGGGCGCGGGCGATCACGACGTGCTGGATCTCGTTGGTGCCCTCGCCGATCTCGAGCACCTTGGCATCGCAGTAGAACCGGGCCACGGGCGAGTCGAGCATGTAGCCGATCCCACCGTGGATCTGCACCGCCTCGGATGCCGCCCACGCCGCGAGGCGGCTCGCCTTGAGCTTCGCCATCGCCGCTTCCTTCATGAACGGCTGGCCGGCATCCCGCAACGCGGCCGCGCGGTACGTGAGCCACCGCGCCGCTTCGAGCTCGGTCGCGATGTCGGCCAGCTTGAACTGGATCGCCTGGAACTTCGCGATCGGCTGACCGAACTGCTCGCGCTGGCGCGCGTAGTCGAGCGCGAGGTCGAGCACCGCCTGGGTGAGGCTCAGCGACAGTGCGGCGATCGAGATGCGTCCGACCTCGAGCGTCTGGAGGAACTGCCCGAGTCCCATGGCGGGATCGCCGACGAGGTGGTCGTCGGGCACCCACACGTCGTCGAAGTACAGCTCGCGGGTGTCGAGGCCCCGCCAGCCGATGCCCCGCAGCTTCGGGCCCATGGTGAAGCCCGGGGTGTCCTTCTCCACCACGAGGCTCGCGTACGTGGGTCGCTCGTCGGCGGATGTGGTGGTGCGCGCGAGGAGCGTGACCCCGAACGACATGTCGGTGCCCGCGTTCGAGATGAACGCCTTCCGACCGTTCACGAGCCAGCCACCGTCGCGTCGCTCGGCGCGGGTGCGGATGCCACGAGCGTCGGAGCCGGCGTCGGGCTCGGTGAGCCCGAACGCACCGAGGGCGCGGCCCTCCGCGAGGGGGCGCAGCCAGCGCTCGCGCTGGTGGTCGTCGCCGAAGAGGAGCAGGGGCAGCGAGCCGATGGTCACGTGCGCCTGCCACGCGGCGGCGACGGACTGGTCGGCGAGCCCGATCTGCTCCATCGCGGCCACGAAGCCCACCGTCGACATGCCGATGCCGCCCCACTCCTCGGGGACGAGCAGGCCGAGCAGGCCGAGCTCCCCCATCTCCCGCAGCAGGTCGGTCGGACAGCGGCCCTCCTCCCACGCCTGGGGCGCGCGCGACACGATCTCGTTGCGGGCGAAGTCGCG
>BTUT01000267.1:0-4961 GCA_045862935.1 Acidimicrobiia bacterium | reverse complement strand
CGTCCCTGCGCAGCGCGGGTGCGACCTCTTCGTCCGACGCGACGCGCGCGGCGCGCGGCAACCAGTCCCCCGACCGCCAAGGGCAACGCCACCCACGTCACCAGCGTGCCCAGCAGCGACGCCCATCGCGGCCGACCCTCACCCAGGTAGCGGTCGGCCGCCTCGAACGGGTCCCAGAGCTCCCATGTGCGCGCCACCCGCGCCGCGACCACCACCGGGATGCGGTGCTCGTGCTCGCGGGCGTAGTCGAGCGCGCGTGACCGCCAGGCCGTGCTCTGCTGCGACTGGTCGCCGTGGGGTCGGGGCTCGAGGCATGCGAGTGACGTGTATCCCGTGAGCTCGCCGTAGTAGGCGTCGTCGCAGTTGGAGCCCGCGAGCGCGATCCCGTCGTTCGTCGACATGAGCACGCGGTCCTCGAAGCGGCCCTCGTTGTACGCGAACCACGGGAGCACCACGAGGAACGCGGCCAGCAAGCCCGCGCCCATCAGGAGCAACGCGCGCCTCGGCGGCCCCCGACGCAGCGCGAGCGGAACGACCAGGAGCGGCACGAGGAGCGCCAGCTCGGCCCTGGTCAATGCCGCGAGCCCGCTCACGGCTCCAGTCGCGGCCACCCACCACCACGAGTCCTCGACGCGCGCGCGGTAGGTGAGCCAGAGCGCCACGGCAGTGAAGAAGACCGCCGGGGCTTCGGCCATGATGAGCCCGTCGTTCATCCAGAAGCTCGGCGAGAGGGCCGCGATCACGGCCGCGACGAGGCCCACGCGATCACCGGCGACGACACGGCCCAGCAGCGCGGTCATCGCGACCACCCCGAGACCGAAGAGGACCGTGGTGAACCGCATCGCCATCATCGAGGCGTCGATGTCGTCGATCGCCCCCGCGGGCGCGAGGAGGATCGACAGCAGCGGCGGGTGGTCCGCCGCGGGCTCGGGAGCACGCCCCTGCAGTGGCGCGAACGGGTCGGTGAAGCCGTTGCCACGCGCGATCTCGCGTGCTTGGAGCGTGTAGTAGGTGGCGTCGTAGAGGCGCTCCGTGTCGTGGCGGGTGACGGTGACCACGTAGGTGACGCGCAGCGCCGCCGCCGCCAGCACGACGAGGCCGAGCCCGAACCAGAACCGCCGGGCTCCGCCCACCGTCGCCGTGCCGACGTCTCAGGCGCGGGTCAACAGGAGCGCGCCCGCGAGCGGTCCGCCCCCGGCGCAGGCGACGCCGACCTCGGGCTCTCCCGGCACCTGGCGCTCACCGGCTTCGCCCCAGAGCTGCACGCAGGCCTCGTGGAGGAACGAGAAGCCGTGGAGCCGGCCGGCGGAGAGCTGACCGCCGTGGGTGTTGAGCGGGAGCACCCCGTCCCGGGCGATGTTCGCGCCGCCTTCGACGAACGGTCCCGACTCGCCCTTGGGGCAGAATCCCATGGCCTCGAGCCAGGCCATGGTGATGAAGCTGAACCCGTCGTACATCTCCGCGAGGTGCACGTCGCTCGGCTTCAGGTCGGTTCGGGTCCACAGCTGCGCGGCGGCGTCGCGCATGGCCATCGTGGTGAGGTCGTCGAACTGGTCCCACGACGGTCGCCCACGCAGGGCGGTGCCCACGGCCTCGACCCGGATCGGCGGGCGACGCAGGTCGGGCGCGGTGTCGACGTGCGACACGATCATCGCGGTGGCGCCGTCGCAGGGCACGTCGCAGTCGAAGAGCCGCAGGGGCGACGAGATCATGCGCGACCCGAGGTAGTCGTCGAGCGTCATCGGATCGCGGTAGATCGCTCTCGGGTTCAGCGCCGCGTTCCGCCGCGCGTTCACGGCGATCTGTCCGAGCTGCTCACTCGTCGTTCCGAACTCGTGGAAGTGGCGCTGGGCCATCATCGCGATCCACGACGCCGCGGACGGCGCACCATAGGGCAGCACCCACTCCATGAAGCCCGAGGCACGCGGCACGGCGCGGCGGCTGTCGCCGCCGGGCATCACCGCCGCGCGCCCACCGGTGCCCTGCGCACTGCCCTCGTGGACGCTCCGGAAGCACAGGACGTGGCGGGCCAAGCCGAACGCGACCGCGAGGCAGGCGTCGACCACTGCGCCGAGCTGCCCCGGGCGTTCGATCCCGCCGCTCCACCACCCGAGCTCGAGGCGGAGCGCGTCCTGCACGTCGACCACACCGGCGCCCGAGAAGCCCGGGGGCTGCGCGGCCGGGCCCGGATACGTGGAGATGCCGTCGATGTCCCCGGTCGTGAGACCCGCGTCGGCGATCGCCGCGAGGCAGGCTTCGAGCGTGAGGGACAGCGGATCGCGGTGCAGCCGCCGCCCGATCTCGGACTGGCCGACACCGCTGATCACGGTCGAGTGCTCGGGCCGGGTCACCGGTGCTCCTCGGCGTCCGCGACGGGGCGGAACATCGGGATCCACACCTCGTCGTCCTCGTGGGCCTCGAAGGTGACCTCGACCGGCATGTCGATGTGCACGTCATCGACCGGGCAGTCGACGATCACCGTCGTGAGCCGGAGGCCGTCCTGCTCGGGCAGCGCCACGACCGCGAGCACGAACGGTAGCTCCGGCACCGGCATCCACGGCTGGTGGTTGACGGTGTACGTGTGGACCGTCGCCCGACCCGACACCGGCTCGTAGGCGATGTCCGGCGCGTGGCAGCGGGGGCAGAGCACCGAGTGCGGGTGGATCCAGTAGCGACACGCCTGGCAGCGCTGGAACCGCAGCACGCCGTCACGCCCGGCGGTCCAGTACCCCCGGTTCCGATCCGTGATCGCGGGGAGCACCCGGAACGGCGCGTCACTCATCGTCGTCGACCTCGATCTCGGGTGCGGCGTCGAACCCGGCCCGGGCGTGCGGCAGCGCCTCGACGACCGGCACCACCCCGAACGCCGGGCAGGTGAGCATGATCGACCCCATCACGTCCTCCCAGGTGGCGCCCACCTCGCGGGCGAGGCGGGCGTGCCGGGTGACGCCGACCGGGTTGCGGCTGATCACCGAGCACACCATGCGGATGAGCTCGTGGGTGCGGCGGTCGGGGGCCTGGAGGGAGTCGATCTGGCCCAGCCACGCGGCCTGGGCCTCGTGCAGGGCCGGGAAGACCTCGTGGATCGGCCCCTCGTAGGTGAAGCTCCACTCGCCGCCCGGCGCCCCGGCTTCGTCGCCCCTCGTCACCTCGTCTCCTCCAGACCTCGCACCCGGTGGGTGCCGTCAGCGGGACCCCACCGGACGGAACCGCGGCAGCGTGACCTCCGGCTCGTCGGAGACCTGCTCGAACACCACCTCGAGCTCCATGCCCGCCTCGAGCGCATCGAAGGGGCAGTCGACCACGTTGGTCATCATGCGCGGGCCCTCTTCGAGATCCACGAGCGCGGCGACGTAGGGCACACGCTCGTGGAACGGCGGGAGGTCGTTCTGGTGCACGATCGACCACGTGTACAGCGTGGCCCGCCCCGACGCCTCGAACCACTCCACCTCCGCGCTCCAGCAGTGCGGGCAGAACGGGCGCGGGTAGAAGTGCGCTCGCCCGCAGGCGCGACACCGCTTGATGAGCAGCCGGTGATCGTTCGCCCCGTCCCAGAACGGTGCAGTCTCGGGATCGGGGGTCGGGAGATCGAAGCGGGGCGGCACGGGAGCGAGCGTATGCCGCCTGCGCCCCGGGGGCGGTAGCGGGCGACCCGTGGCGCGAGCCCGGTCGCGCGGCAGGCCCGCGGTGGTCAGCGGACCGGGAGCACGGCGACCGCGGTGCCCTCGAGCTTCGACTCGCCGTCCTGGTTCACGACCTCGCAGGTCAGCTCGACCTTGTGCCGGTCCCCCTCGTCGTACTTCCGGGCGACCGCGATGCGCGTCGTGAGCGTCTCCCCGGGCCAGGTCTGCTTCGTGAACCGCACCCGGTACCGCTCGAGCGTGCCGACCCCGACGTAGTCGGTGATCGCCTTGCCGAGCAGGCCCATCGTGAACATGCCGTGGCCGAACACGCTCGGCAGCCCGGCGGCGGTCGCCTGCACCTCGTCGTGGTGCATGGGGTTGAAGTCGCCCGAGGCACCGGCGTACATCACGAGGTCGGTGCGAGTGAGCGCGTGGCTGACCTCGGGCGCGGTGTCACCCTCGTGCACGTCGTCGAAGAACAGCTTCTGCTCGGCCATGACCCGCCCAGCGTGTTCGCTCCCTGACACGGGTGTCAATTCCGCGCCATGCTGGGGGTCGATCAGGGAGCGGAGCATGACATCACGGGACTGGGTGCTGCGCGACACCGCGCCGGAGCTCGCGGCGCGCTACTTCGCCGGGGGGCACTGGACCGACGACACGTTGACCTCCCACGTGGTGAACGGGCTGGGCCGGCACCCCGACCTCGAGTTCCGGGTGTGGTCGCACACCCGGCCGACACGTCACACCATGGGCGACGGCAACCGGCTCGCGCGCGCGCTCGCGGCCGGCCTCGCCGCCCGCGGGATCCGCGAGGGCGACGTCGTCGCGTTCCAGATGCCGAACTGCTTCGAAGCCGGGATCACGTTCTGGGGTGCGGCGCTGCTCGGCGTGGTGCTGGTGCCGATCGTCCACTTCTACGGGCCGACGGAGGTGCAGTACATCCTGGCCGAGTCGCAGGCCAAGGTGTTCCTCGCGTTCGACCGGTTCGGCCACCGCGACTACGCCGACGAGCTCGACCGCGCCACTGCGGGTGCCGACGCGCTGGAGCTCGTGGCGATGGTCGGCGACGCCCCCGGCGGTGCGGTCCGCTTCGACGACCTGGTCCTCGAGGGCGAGGACATCACGCCCGCACGGCCCGACCCCGACACCCCGGCGGTCATCGGCTACACCTCGGGCACGACGTCCGATCCGAAGGGCGTCATCCACACCCACCGGACGCTCAACGCCGAGATGCTGCACATGACGCGCACGAGCACGTTCACGAAGGCCAACCTGATCGGCGCGCCCGTGGGGCACGCGATCGGCATGCAGGGTGGCCTCCTCGGCCCGCTGCTGCGC
>BTUT01000266.1:0-4961 GCA_045862935.1 Acidimicrobiia bacterium | reverse complement strand
CGACGGAGTGGGGATCCGATGACCGACCGCGAGCGGCGCTTCGCCGTGCCCAGCAGCGACAACGACGCGCTGAGCCACGCGCTCGCGATGGTCGTGACCCCGCTGCTCCTCGGACTCCTCGGTGGGGTGATCGACAACGTCCTCGGCACCGGCTGGGTGTTCGCCGCGCTGTTCGCGACGTTCGGTGTGCTCGGCGCGTTCGCCTCGGCGTACTACCGCTACGAAGCGCGGATGGCGCGCCACGACGAGGGCCAGCCCTGGACGCGGCGCGAGCGCGCGGCCGCGAGCGGAGCATCGCCGCGAGCCGGTGGCGGGCCGTCGTCGAGGGCCGCTCGATGAGCGAGCCGGAGGGGCGCACGTGAGCCCCATGGAGTTCGCGGTCCCGCCGCCCTCGGTCGAGCGCATCGAGTCGACGATCGCCGTCGACCTCGCGAAGAAGGCCGCCATCGTCGCACCGATCGTCGTGATCGGGCTCGGGGTGTGGCGCGGGCCCGAGGCCGCGCTCGGCGCCGTGCTCGCGCTGGCGATCGTGATCGTCAACTTCCTCGCGTCGGCGTGGATCCTGGGCTGGACGGCCCGCCACGCGCCGCACGCGTTCACCGGCATCGCGCTGATGAGCTTCCTCGTGCGCCTCCTGCTCATCACGCTGATCGGCGCGGGGATCAAGGCCCTCGACATCGTCGACTGGCCGGCCTTCTGCTTCACCCTGGTCGGTGCGTACCTCGTGCTGCTCTTCTGGGAGCTGCGCTCGATCAGCCTCACGCTCGCCTATCCCGGCCTCAAGCCCAAGCCGGGCCACCACGAGGAGTAACCCGCGTTGGTCCTAGGGGAACTGCTGCCCAACGTCAACGAGCTCTTCGAGTGGAAGGGCATCTTCGGCCCGCACACCGCGCTCGAGTTCAACAAGGTCGCGTTGATGGCCTTCATCTCGACGATCATCTGCATCGCCTTGTTCTGGATCGGCGGCACCCGGCGACGCCTCGTCCCGACGGGCGTGCAGAACATGGCCGAGTCGGGCTACCTCGCCATCGAGGAGAACGTCAGCCTCGCGGCCATGGGGGAGGAGGGGCGCAAGTGGACGCCGTTCTTCGCCACCCTCTTCTTCTGGATCTTCTTCATCAACATCTGGTCGGTCGTCCCGTTCATCCAGTTCCCCGCGACCTCGCGCCTCGCGATCCCGCTGTTCCTCGCGATCGTGTCGTGGCTCACGTTCATCGTGACCGGCTTCGTGAAGCAGGGGCCCAAGTACTTCTTCTCGAACATCAACCCGCCGGGCGTCCCCCTGGCGCTGAAGTTCCTGGTGATCCCGATCGAGTTCTTCTCGAAGTACCTGCTGCGCCCCCTCACCCTCGCGGTGCGGCTCTTCGCCAACATGACCGCAGGCCACGTGCTGCTCGCGATCTTCGCGATCATGACGAACGAGCTGCTGGTGAAGCACAACAGCGGCGTCTACCAGATCGCGTTCGCGCCGTTGCCCTTCCTCGGGCTCGTGGCCTTCACCGCGTTCGAGCTGCTCGTCGCGCTGTTGCAGGCGTACATCTTCACGATCCTGACCGCCGTGTACATCAACGAGTCGGTCCACCCCGAGCACTGACCTGGTCGTCGTGCCGCTGAGCGGCGCGGCGTCACCCGAGACCCCAACGAAGATCTCCACCACCATCCGTCAACACGAGGAGCACACGAGTGAGCATCGCACTGCAAGTTCTCGCCCAGGCCGCCGGGCTCACCGGCGAGCTGGACGCCGGTCTGGCGAAGGTCGGCTACGGCCTCGCCGCCATCGGGCCCGGCATCGGCATCGGCTACCTGGTCGGCCAGTCCGTCCAGGCGATGGCCCGCCAGCCGGAGATGGCCGGCCAGGTGCGCACGACCATGTTCCTGGGCATCGCGTTCGCTGAAGCGCTGGCGCTCATCGGCTTCGTGCTCTTCTTCCTGTAGAGGTCGCCGACATGCGGATTCGCAGGTTCCTGCTCGCAGCGCTGCTCGGCGCCGGCACGGTGATGGCCGTGCCGAGCGTCGCGCACGCATCGAGCGATCATGGCAAGGAGCTCGTCGAGTGCGTCGAAGAGGCGCTCTCCGACAACGCGCACGCCATCGAAGACGGCCACTACGACGAGTTCGAGAACGCGCTGGAGGACTGCAAGAAGGCCAAGAGCCTCGTCACCCCGGCGCTCCCCGAGATCATCTGGGGTGGTCTGGCGTTCCTCATCGTGCTCGCCGTGCTCATGAAGTTCGCCTTCCCGGCGCTCAAGAAGGGCCTCAAGGCCCGTGAAGACCAGATCCGCGAGGATCTCGAGTCGGCGTCCCGTGCGCGTGAGGAGGCGGAGGCCGAGGCGGTGCAGTACCGAGCCGCGATCGGCGACGCCCGCTCCGAGGGCAACACGATCGTCGAGGAGGCCCGGGCCGACGCCGAGCGCATCCGGCGGGAGACCGTCGCTCGGGCCGAGGCCGAGGCCGCCGAGATCCGTGAGCGGGCGCAGGAGGACATCCGCCTCGCCCAGGAGCGGGCGATGGCGGACCTCCGGGCCGAGGTCGCGGACCTCTCGATCGGGTTGGCCGAGAAGGTCGTCGAGCGCAACCTCGACCGCGACACGCAGGTCGCGCTGATCGAGTCGTACATCAACTCGGTGGGGAACGGCTCGCGGTGACCGCGGAAGGTTCGAAGGTCGACGCGTACGCGCGGGCGATCCTCGCCATCGCGCGGGTGGAGAACCGGGTCGCGCCGGTGGAGGACGACCTCTTCCGGTTCGCCCGGGTGCTCGAGGGCTCGGATCCGCTGCGGGTCGCGCTCACCGACCCGCAGCTCCCGGTCGAGCGCCGGCTCGCGGTGATCGACGAGCTCACGTCGGGCAAGGCCCTGCCGCTCAGCGGTGCCCTGCTGGGCATGCTGGTGGGCGCCGGGCAGGTCAACGACCTGGCGGCGATCGTCGACCGGTTCGTCGAGCTGGCCGCGGCGGAGCGCGAGCGTGAGGTCGCGGAGGTTCGCTCCGCCATCGAGCTCGACGAGGGTCAGGTGGCGCGCCTCGCCGAGGCGCTCGGTCGGGCCACGGGCAAGACCGTCGAGGTGAAGGTCATCGTCGATCCGTCGGTGCTCGGCGGGCTCGTCGCCCGGATCGGCGACACGGTGATCGACGGCTCGGTCCGTCACCGGCTCGACCAGATGAAGGCGCAGTTGTAGATGCCCGCTCCGGGCGCCCCGAGAGGTCAACACAGAGGTCACGACGCAGATGCCTGAACTCACGATCAACGCCGACGAGATCGCAGCCGCGCTGCGCAAGCACGTCGAGACGTTCACGCCGTCGACCGACCTCGCACGGGTCGGCCGGGTGCTCGAGGTCGGTGACGGCATCGCCCGCGTCGCCGGTCTGCCCGAGACCGCCGTGAACGAGCTCCTCGAGTTCGAGAGCGGCGTGCTGGGCCTGGCGCTGAACCTCGACGAGGGCTCGATCGGCGCCGTGATCCTCGGCCAGTCCGACGAGGTGGAGGAGGGCCAGGCCGTGAAGGCCACCGGGCGCATCCTCTCCATCCCCGTCGGCGACGCGCTCATCGGCCGGGTCGTGAACGCCCTCGGTCAGGCGATCGACGGCAAGGGCCCGATCGCCAGCGACACGGTCCGCCGCCTCGAGGTCCAGGCGCCGGGCATCGTGGGCCGCAAGCCGGTGCACGAGCCGCTCCAGACCGGGATCAAGGCCATCGACGCCATGACCCCGATCGGGCGCGGCCAGCGCGAGCTCATCATCGGCGACCGCAAGACCGGCAAGTCCACGGTCGCGATCGACACGATCCTGAACCAGCGCGGGCTGGGCGTGAAGTGCATCTACGTGGCCATCGGCCAGAAGGGCTCCTCGGTCGCGCAGACCGTGGCCGTGCTCGAGGAGCACGGCGCGATGGAGTACACGGTCGTGGTGAACGCGCCCGCGGCCGACGAGGCGGTGTTCAAGTACCTCGCGCCCTACGCGGGCTGCGCCCTCGGGCAGCACTGGATGGACAACGGCGAGCACGCGCTCGTCGTGTACGACGACCTGTCGAAGCAGGCCGAGGCCTACCGGCAGATGGCGCTGCTGCTGCGCCGTCCGCCGGGTCGTGAGGCCTATCCGGGTGACGTGTTCTACCTCCACAGCCGGCTGCTCGAGCGGGCGGCCAAGCTGAGCGACGCCCGGGGCGCGGGGTCGCTCACGGCGCTGCCGATCATCGAGACCAAGGCCGGTGACGTGTCGGCCTACATCCCGACGAACGTGATCTCGATCACCGACGGCCAGATCTACCTCCAGGACGACCTCTTCAAGTCGGGGGTGCGCCCCGCGGTCGACGTGGGCATCTCGGTGTCCCGAGTCGGCGGCGCGGCCCAGATCAAGGCCATGCGCAGCGTCGCGGGCACGCTGAAGCTCGACCTCGCGCAGTTCCGCGAGCTCGAGGCGTTCGCCACCTTCGGCTCCGAGCTCGACGCGGTGTCGCGGGCCCAGCTCGACCGGGGCGAGAGGCTGGTGGAGCTGCTCAAGCAGCCGCTCAACTCGCCGATGCCGGTCGAGGAGCAGGTCGTGGCGATCTACGCGGGCACCGCGGGTCTCCTCGACGACATCGAGGTCACCGACGTGCGGAAGTTCGAGCAGGAGCTGCTCGAGTGGTTCCGCGGCCGCCACAGCGGGCTCCTCGCGGAGATCCGCGACACCGGCGGGATGCCCGAGGGGGGTGCGCTCGAGGCGGCGGTCGACCAGTTCAAGGCGCACTTCGTCGACCTGCACGGTGGTCCGGTGGAGGGCCCCGGAGGCCGCGCCGACCCGGGGGCCACCGACGCCGAGGCCCCGGGCGTCGAGACCACCGCCGAGACGCTCGAGACGGAATGACGTACGGCGCGCGGCGACCGGAGCGAGCGGAGCGAGCTCGCCCAGCGAACGAGCGGCTGCGGGGCGGGGGGACCCGCCCCCCGCGAGGGGGGGAGGTGGGATGGGCAGCCGGGAGGGACG
>BTUT01000265.1:0-4996 GCA_045862935.1 Acidimicrobiia bacterium | reverse complement strand
GTACGGTCTCCCGGTCCCGACGACCCGCATGATCGAGGACACCGCGGCGGTGCTGCGCCGGCTGTGGGCGGGCGAGCGGGTCACCTACTCGGGCCCGGCGGGCGAGTGGCCGGCGCTCCAGCTCGCGGAGACGATCGAGCTCCCGCCGCCACCGCTCCTCCTCGCCGCGGTCGGGCCCGAGACGCTCGCACTCGGCGGGCGCGCGTTCGACGCAGTGGTGCTCCACCCGCTCCTCACGCCCGAGGCGGTCGCGCGGTCGGTCGGCCGGGTGCGCGACGCCGCCGCAACCGCGGGACGCGATCCCGACACGATCGCGGTGCACGCCACCGTCGTCGTCGCCGCCGACCGCGACGAGGCCGAGACCGAGGAGATCGTCGGTGCGCGCGGCCTCGGCTACCTGCTGATGCCGGGCCTCGGCGACGCGCTGGTCGCGGCGAACGACTGGGACGTCGGCGCGCTCGCCGCCGTACGTGCGCACCCGCGGTTCGCCGGCCTCGACTACGGCGCCGTGAAGCGGGTGCCGGCGGGCGACCTGGCCGAGGTGAGCCGCGCCCTGCCGGGCCACTGGCTGACCGAGGCCGCCGCGACCGGCACCGCGTCCGCGTGTGCCGTGCGGCTGGGCGACTACCTGGCCGCCGGTGCCGACGGCGTCCTCCTGCACGGGAGCACGATCGACGCCCTCGCCGGCGTCGTCGACGCGTTCAGCACCGGGTCCCCGGACGGCGCCTGACGTGGCGATCGCCCTCGAGGACCCCGCGGCCGTCGAGCGCGCGCTCTCGGAGTGGGTCGCCCGCCGTCTCGCGGCGGACGGCGCCGCATCGAGCGAGCCGGTGCGGGTCGAGCTGCACGGCACCCCGGCAAGCGGCAACTCCAATGTGACGGTGCCACTGACCGCGAAGTGGGACGGCGCCACCGAGGCGCTGGTGCTGCGGATGCAGACGGCCACCAACCAGATCTTCCTCGACGCCGACGTGCTCCGCGAGGCACGGGTGCTCGACGGCCTCGCCCACTGGCCCGCGGTCCCCGCTCCCCGGGTGCGCTGGACCGAAGCCGACCCCGCGGTCCTCGGCCATCCGTTCTTCCTCATGGAGCGGCTCCCGGGAACCGTGCCGCACGGGATGCCGTCGATCCACGTCGACGGGTGGCTGCCGCGTCTCACCGCGACGCAGCGCGCGCGGGCGTGGCACTCGGCGATGGATGCGCTGGCGGCGATCCACGCGGTGGACTGGCGGGCGCATCACGGCTTCCTCGCCGCCGCGCCGAACGGCACGACGCTCCCGCAACGCGTCGAGCACCTGACGCGCTGGTACGACTGGGTGCGCGCCGGACGCGCGTTCCCCGTCACCGACGCGGCACTCGAATACCTGCGCGATGCAGCGCCGGGGTTGGCTCCCGCACCGTTCGTGCTCTGCTGGGGCGATCCCCGGGTCGGCAACATGATCTTCGCCGACGACGGCCAGTGCCGCGGCGTCCTCGACTGGGAGCTGGCCTCACTGGCGCCGGCCGCACTCGACGTGGGTTGGTGGTGCGTGATGGAGGAGTTCCAGACCCTCGCGCACGGGATCGACCCACTTCCCGGCTGGCCCGACCGCGACGCGACGATCGCGCACTACGAGGCGATCACGTCCACCCGGCTTCCCGACCTGCTGTGGTACGAGGTCCTGGCCGCGTGGGTCCTGACGGTCACGGTAATCCGGATGGCCGACATCGGGGTTGCCCGCGGCACCCTGGCGCCGACCACCCGCATGGGCCATGGCAACCTCACCGCGCAGATGGTGGCCCGACGCCTCGGCCTCCCGGTGCCTCCGCTCGATCCCGACTACGCCCGGCGGCGCGGCCTCGGCTGATGTCGTCGGCCGGTCGGCGACGGCCGGGGATCAGGCCGCGGCGACCGCGGTGAGGATGCTCGGCTCGAACGCCTCCTCGGAGACCCGCCACGGCCCGCGGTGCACCGCGTCGAGGGCCGCCAGCAGCTCGGGCTGCCGGCGAGCGAGCGCTTCCATGCGCGCCTTGCGATCCGCGCGGTCGGGAACGCCCTGGGCCATGAGGAGGTCGGTGAGCGCACTCGCGAACCTCAGGCGCCGCATGCGATCGGAGCGTTCACGCGCGTAACGATCGAGGGTCGTCTCCGACCAGTCGTCTCTCTCGCACAGGAGCTCGGTGAGGACCTGCGCGTCGCGGAACGCGACCGCGAGCCCCTGACCGGTGACCGGGTTGCTCCAGCCCGCCGCGTCGCCCACGAGCACGGTCCCCGGCCCGTACGGCCGAGCAGTCCAGGTGTCGGTCATCGGGAACGTGGCGCACGGACCGATCGGCCGCGCGTCCGCCAAAGCCTCGGCGTGGGGCAGGTTGGCCGTACGGAACGCGTCGAGCATCCGACGGGAGCGTTCCGGCCCGCTCAGGCGCTCGGCGTCGACCATCCGGCCCACGTAGAGCCGCACCGCACCGACACGAGGGAAGACGTACAGCTGGTTCTCGCCGTGCACACCGATCGTGACCGCGGACCGGTCCCACACGTCACCGTCGTCGACGAGCATCCCGGTGAGCATCATCGTCGGAGTCGTGGAGCACAGTTCTACTTCCAACGCGCGCCGGACCACCGACTCCTTGCCGTCGGCGCCGACGACCAGACGCGGGCGGACCCGATGGCGCACACCGTCGAGCGTGTAGTGCACCTCGGGCGCCGGACCTGGACACACTTCCACGTGCTCGACGCCACGAACGACGACCGCACCTGCGTCGGTCGCGACGTCGGCCAGGGCCTGGCGCAGCTCGGGGTGGCCCACCGCCACGAGCCCGGGCACGCCGGGCAGCACCTCGGCGAGGCTGCGCGCCCGCCGCTGCGCGTCGTCGATCGCCACGAGCTCGTCGTACGCCACCAGGGTCGTCATGCACGACGCTCCCGGCGCCTGGAGCACGGCGTCGGCCAGACCCAGCGCCCGGGCCGCCTCGAGGCCCCACGGCACCATCCCCTCCCCGCGGACGCGGTCGGTGTACTCGACCTCCCGTTCGAGCACGAGCACCTCACGGCCATCGGCCGCGAGGCGCGCCGCGGCCGCGGCGCCGGCAACCCCGCCGCCGACGACCACGACCTCGGTCACACGCGTTCCCCGAACTGCATGTCCTCCAGGCGACGCACGACGGGGATCTCGTGCTCACGGCCGAGCCACGAGGGGGACGTGACGTGACCCTTGGGTGGGCGCGCCCACTCGACGTCACCCCAGTGACGGCGCGACAGGCGCATCGGGAAGTCGGGGTCGACCTTCCGGCACGCGGTGGCGTAGCCCTTCGCGAACGCGACCATCTCCGACGGGATCCACCAGTCCTCCTCGGAGCGCCACCTCCCGTCGCCCGCGTACTCGATGATCTGGAGCGACGGGAACTCGAACGGCGGCTGCCCGGGATCGGGGTGGTCGGCGCGGTTGACGCCCTTCCAGACGATCCGGTTCCCGTCGATGGTGGCCCACTCGAGCGCGGTGTAGCAGTGGCGACCGAACATCATCGTCGACTCGAGGAAGAGCTGGATCTCGGCCGGCCCGCGAAAGCGCCCGTAGTAGTGGTCGTAGTAGACGGCGTCATCGGTGAAGAGCTGCGACCACGCGATCCAGTCCTCGTACACGGGCCCGGTGAGGAAGTAGTGCCGGAACGCGGCTTCAACCTCCTCCCGGCTGTGGGGCTCGCTCATGGCATCTCCCAGTGCTGGCACCACCAGTCGGCGCCCACCAGGATCTGGAACTTCTCGTGCCAGCAGAACGCCAGCGGCTCCCCGGGCTCGAGGTAGTAGCGACAGGTGGCGCACCGGTCGTCGTCGACCGGGGTGCCACGCAGTGCAGTGAGGCGGATGAGGCGCTGCGTCGCCTGCAACGCCTCCTCGTCGACGACGGGCTCGTCGGTCACGACCCGTTCCCCCGCGGTGCGACGAACAGCGCCTTCGGGCCGCGGAAGAGGGCGTTGGGGCTGTACTCGATGGTCTGTCCGGGGACGAGCTCCATGTCCGGAGTGCGTTCGGTCAGCAGCTCCAACACGATCCGCATCTCGAGCCGGGCGAGCGGCGCACCGAGGCAGTAGTGCGGACCCTTGCCGAAGGCCATGTGCAGCTCGGCATCGGCGCGGTCGACCAGGAACGCGTCGGGATCGGAGAAGTGCTCGGGGTCGCGCGCCGCCGACGCGAAGCACATCATGAGCTTCGAGCCCGCCGGGATGGCGACACCGTGCAGCTCGGTGTCGACCTTGGCCACCCGCCGGTGGTTGACCACCGGACCGTCGTAGCGGAGCATCTCCTCCACCGCGTTCTCGATGCGGCTCGGATCGTCGACCAACGCCTGCCACTGGTCGCGGTGCTCGAGGAGCGCCCGCATCCCGTTGCCGATGCTGTTGCACGTGGTCTCGTGGCCGGCGAGCGACATCGAGTACACGATGTTGACGATGTCGAAGTCGGTGAGCTGCTCCGGCTTCTCATCGGCGATGTCGAGGAGCCCCGACGTGAGGTCCGCCGCGCGCTCGCCCCGCCGCGCCGCGACGTGGTCCTCGCAGTACTTCCAGAACCTGACGATCACCTCGGCGACCTCGACCTGCTCCTCGTCGCTCAGCCGTCCATACGTGAGGAGCACGCGCTTCGCGCTCCACTCCTTGAGCATGTCGGTGTCTTCCGGCGGGAAGCCGAGCAGCGAGAACGCCGCGTAGCCGGGGAACGGGAACGCGAGCCGGTCGACCAGGTCGACGACGGTCTCCTCGGCCAGCGCATCCACCAGGCCGGCCGCGTACTCCCGAAGGTTCGCCTCGAGCGCCGCGATGCGTCGCGGCGTCATCACCGAGAGGACCGACTTCCGCATCGGCCCATGACGGGGTGGATCGGCGTTGTTGAGCGTCGGAACCCGCGGGAACCCAGCCGCGAGGATCTCCTGCGCCTCCGGGCAGATGACCGTGAGCGGCGACGACGCATTCGCGGCCGACCACGTGTCGCGGTCGAGCAGGATGGCCTCGACGTCGTCGAAGC
>BTUT01000264.1:0-5010 GCA_045862935.1 Acidimicrobiia bacterium | reverse complement strand
GCGGGGAAGTGGTGGACTTCGTGGGTGTGGGCTCGTTCCCCACGTTCAACGTGGCCGACGCCGCGATCACCGTGGGTGCCGTCATGCTGGTGCTCGCCGCCCTGCGCCCGCAGGGCGAGTCGACGTGAGCGACGGCCCGGACCCCGGCGGCGCGGCGTTCGAGTGGTCCGTGCCGGAGTCGCTGGCCGGCGAGCGGGTGGATCGGGCGGTGGCGCTGACCACCGGCTGGAGCCGGGCCGAGGTGCAGGCGTTGATCGCCGCGGGTGGCATCACCGTCGGTGGTCGCGCGACGACCAAGAGCCACCGCCTCGCGGCCGGTGAGCGGGTCGTGGCGGCGGCCCGTCCGGACGGCGCCATCGCGCCGGGTCCCGAGCCGGTTCCCCTGGCGATCCGGTACGAGGACGACGACCTGATGGTGATCGCGAAGCCGGCGGGCCTGGTCGTGCACCCGGGGGCGGGGCACGAGCACGCCACGCTGGTCCACGGCCTGCTCGCGCGCGACCCGGCGATCGCCGTGGTCGGCGACCCGCAGCGTCCGGGGATCGTGCACCGTCTCGACCGGGACACCAGCGGCCTGCTCGTGGTGGCTCGCACGTCCGATGCGTACGCGGCGCTCGTGGAGGCGCTCGCCCGCCGGGAGGTGACCCGGGAGTACGTCGCTCTCGTCTGGGGTCACCCGATCCACTCCCGCGGCGTGGTGGAGGCGCCGATCGGGCGCTCGACCGCCCGCCGCACGCGAATGGCCGTCCAGCGGGAGGGAAAGGACGCCCGGACGGTCTACGAGGTCGTGACGCGGTTCGCCAGCCCCGAGGTGGCGCTGCTCGACTGTCGTCTCGACACCGGCCGCACCCACCAGATCCGGGTGCACCTCGCGGCGATCGGTCACCCCGTGGTGGGCGATGGCACCTACGGCGGGCACCGCCCGACGCTGGCCGTGGACCGTCCCTTCCTGCACGCCCGGCACCTCGCCTTCACCCATCCTCGCACCGGCGCGCCGCTCGCCTTCGACGAGCCCCTCCCACCCGACCTGGAGGCCGTTCTCGGGCACCTCCGGGTCTGACGGCAGTCGCCGCCGTCGTCCCCGTGCCCTCGTGGGGCCCGCGCATCTGCGCTTCAGGCCGTGGGCGCGCGTGCCGAGGGAAGCGGTATGCGGGTGCTGCTGGTCGAGGACGACACCGACATCGCCGCGCCGCTCGTGAAGGGCCTCGAGCGCGAGGGCTTCACGGTGACCCACCACGAGACGGGCACCGGGGCGCTCGCAGCCAACGACGGGCCGGATGCCCCCGACGTCGTGCTCCTCGACCTGGGCCTCCCCGATCTCGACGGCTTCGAGGTGTGCCGGCGGATGCGCTCGGGGAGCGAGGTGCCGATCATCGTGGTGACGGCGCGGGGCGAGGAGGTCGACAGGGTGGTGGGCCTCGAGATCGGGGCCGACGACTACGTGGTGAAGCCGTTCGGCTTCCGGGAGCTCGTGGCTCGCATCCGGGCCGTCGCCCGCCGTGCCCCCGCCCGCTCCGGCGACAGCTCGACCTCGCGCCTCGGCGCCCTCAGCGTCGACCGCCGCACACGCCGGGTCGTGCTGGGCGCCGACGAGCTGATGCTCACCCCGAAGGAGTTCGACCTGCTCGCCGCCCTCGCCGAGGATCCCGGCGCGGCCTGCAGCCGCCAGCACCTCCTCGACGTCGTCTGGGATCCCCACTGGTACGGCCCGACGAAGACCGTCGACGTGCACGTGGCGAACCTCCGGCGCAAGCTGGGTGACGCGTCGTGGATCGAGACCGTCCGCGGGGTGGGCTACCGGTTGGCCGACCCCGGGACGTCACCGTGAGGCGACGCCTCCTCGTCAGCTACCTCTCGATCACGCTGTTCGTGCTGATCGCGTTCGGTGTCCCGCTCGGCATGTCGTACGCGAACCGGGAGCAGAACCGGCTCGAGGCCGACGTGCAGCAGGTCGCCTTCGGGTTCGCACAGCGCGCGGGCGCGCTGTTCGACGAGGGCGTGACGGTCGACGCGGCCGACCTCGACATGATCCTCGACGACTACGCGCGGGGCCGTGCCGCGCACGTCGTGGTCACCGACGGGAGCGGAGAGGTGCTGGCCGCCTCGCCCGGTGCGGCGTCACGGGCGTTCACGCCGGCCATGGCGGTCGCCCAGCGGGGGATCGAGGTCCACGACACCTACGACGACCCCGAGCTCGGCGACACCGTCGGGGTCGCGGTGCCCGTCTACTCCGGCGGAGCGGTCCGGGGCGCGGTGCTCGTGGAGGTGTCGCGCGACGCCACGGTGGCGCGCGTGCGGCGCAACTGGCTGCTCCTCGGGACCGTCGCCGGCGCGATCCTGCTCGTCGTGCTCCTCGTGAGCACGCTGCTCGCCCGGTCGTTCGCGCGACCGCTCGCCGATCTCGACCGCGGTGCCGCGCGCCTCGGCGAAGGTGACCTCGCGGTGCGGGTCGAGGTGCCACGTGACCCACCCGAGCTCACCGGGCTGGCCCGCTCGTTCAACGCGACCGCGGAACGCCTCGAGAAGCTGGTGCGGTCGCAGCAGGCGTTCGTGGCCGACGCGTCGCACCAGCTGCGCACGCCGCTGGCCGCGCTGCGGTTGCGCCTCGAGAACCTCGAGGCCGAGGGCATCGACGGCTCGGAGTCCCGTCCGGAGGACCTCGAGCGCGCGCTCGCCGAGGTGCACCGGCTCTCACAGCTCGTCGACAGCCTCCTCGTCCTCACGCGAGCGGAGGCCGACCGGCGCGCCCCCGAGGCGGTCGACCTCGGACGCGTGGTCGCCGACCGTCGCGACGCCTGGTCCGCGTTCGCCGCGGAGCGGGACATCCAGCTCTGCTCGCATGCACCGGCGATCCGGGTGCGCAGCGTGCCGGGGCACCTCGAGCAGGTGCTCGACAACCTCCTCGCGAACGCGCTCGACGTCGCGCCGCCCGGATCCGCGATCCACCTCGAGACCCGTGCGGCCACCGGTGTCGGGGTGCTGGAGGTGCGCGACGCCGGACCCGGGATGCCTCCCGACCAGCGCGCCCGCGCCTTCGACCGGTTCTGGCGGGCGGGGACCGCGCGGGGTGACGGCGCCGGCTTCGGGCTCGGGCTCGCGATCGTTCGCGAGCTCGTGGCCGCCGATGGCGGTGACGTCACGCTCGCCGACGCACCCGAGGGCGGGCTCGCCGTGCGGGTCCGCCTCCCGCTCGTGCTCGAGCCGCCGCCCGATGCGCCCGGCGCACCGGATGCGGATGGCGCCGGGAGCGGGCTCGACGCCCGGGACCCGGTGGGCGCGTGAGTGCGTGACCGAGTGCGACGGGCCGGTCACCACGCCGGGTTTCCCGGTCGCCTCAGGGGCCGGGTGGGTGGCCGACGCGCGTGCGGGCGACGAGCGCGGCGAGCGTGTAGCCCTCGAGATGTTGGCGCATCTCCTCGGAGACCCCGACCCACACCTCCTGGAGCACGCAGTGCCCTTCACAGTGGTCGTGCTCGCCCAGGAGGGTCGTGAGGGGGCCGTCGACCGCGGCGAGGATGTCGGCGAGCGAGATCTCCTCCGGCGGCCGCGCGAGCACGTAGCCACCACCGACGCCGCGCTTGGACCGGACGAGCCCCGCGCCCTTCACCGCGAGCAGGATCTGCTCGAGGTAGGGCTGGGGGAGACCGGTGCGCTCCGCGATCTCCTTGACCGAGGTCGGGTGATCCGAGCCGTGCAACGCGAGCGAGAGCAACGCGCGGGTCGCGTAGTCCCCCCGGGTCGACACCTTCATGGCGCTCCATGGTCGCACGTCGCCCCGCTGCCCGGCGACACGCGCGTAGCCTCGGCCGGGTGACCGCAGGGAGCGCACCCGCGGGGTCGGGACCGGTTCCGGACGCCCACACCCCCCCGGCGCGCGAGCGCGACGCGGAGCCGGTCCGGGCCGACTACGGCGGCGCCTGCGTGGCCTCCATCGTCCCGGCGATCCTGCGCGGAGAGCACCCGGGCTGGCTCCCGGACGCGGTACGTGACGCGCGGGTCGTGGTGCTGCTCGTGCTCGACGGCCTCGGATGGAGTGACCTCCGGGCGAACGCGGACCGGATGCCCGTGCTCTCGGCCATGGAGGGCGGCCCGATCACCACCGTCGTCCCGTCGACGACCGCCGCGGCGCTCACCTCGATCACCACGGGGCTCGCGCCGTCGGTGCACGGGGTGGTGGGGTTCCGGGTGGCGCTCGACGGCGACGTGCTCAACGTCCTCGGCTTCCAGCTGGCTCGCGGCAAGCGGCCGCCCGATCCGTTCACCGTCCAGCGGCACCCGGCGTTCCTCGGCCGGCAGGCGGTCGTGGTCAGCGGGGCCGCGTTCCGTGACTCGGGCTTCACCCGGGTGCACATGCGCGACGCCCGCTTCGTGGGGTACCGGACCGAGTCGACCCTCGTCGAGCACCTCCGGCGCCTCGCCCGCGGCGCCGACCCCTTCGTCTACGCGTACTACCCCGGCATCGACGAGGTGGCCCACGCGTACGGGCTCCACGACGGCTACCACGCGGCGGAGCTCGCGGCGGCCGACCGCCTCGTCGGCGACATCCTCGACGCCCTCCCTGGGGATGCCGCGCTCGTGGTCACGGCGGATCACGGCCAGAGCCACGTCGGTCGCGAGGGCTGGCGGCCCCTGGGTGACGTCGGTGACCTGGTGGCGACCGCCTCGGGCGACGGGCGGTTCCGCTACCTGCACGCCCGTCGCGGCGCGGCGGGCGAGCTCGTCGACGCGGCCCGGGGGGCGTTCGGACCCCTGGCCTGGGTGCTGACCCGCGAGGAGCTCCTCGGTGGCGGCTGGTTGGGTCCGACCCCGTCCGCGGCGACCCGTCGGCGCGTGGGCGACGTCGTGCTGGCGGCGCACGCCGGGGTCGCCTTCGTCGATCCCGACCTGCCCCGTGAGGCGCGCCTGGTCTCGGCCCACGGCTCGCTCACGGCCGCGGAGATGTGGGTGCCGTGCATCGCCGCGCGAGGGAGCGCGCGGCGCCCCGTGATCGGGTAACGTCTCGCGAATCAC
>BTUT01000263.1:0-5026 GCA_045862935.1 Acidimicrobiia bacterium | reverse complement strand
TGCTCGCGGGGGCCCTCGTCGTGATCACGAAGGCCACCGACGACGTCGTCTCGGGCGGCGACGGCGCCGCCGCGGCGTTCGGCGCGTTCGCGCTCCTCGGCGCGGCCGCCCTGCTCGCGATCGGCTCGACCGTCGCACGGTCGTTCGAGGAACCCGTCGATGGCGGAGAACCGCTCCCCACCTCAGCCCCGGCACCGGCGGACCCGCCGGGAGCGTCGCCGGTCGGGGGCTAGGCGTTGCTCAGCCCGTAGGCGAGCCAGGCGATGGCGAGCCCGCCGAGCACCGCGATCGACACCCAGCCGAGCACGATCCCCGCGATCGCCATGCCCCGGCCCTTCTGGCGCCCCTCGGAGGTCGCGATCCGGTCGAGGGCCAGGAAGCCGAAGATCACCGCGAGGATGCCGGGCACGAAGAAGCACCAGCAGCACAGCCCGAGCACGAGCGCGGCGACGGCCAAGCCGTTCACCGTGGGCTTGGGCACCGCACCGGCCGGCGCGCCCCAGCCCGGCGTGGACGGGGGTGAGCCCGGAGGCGCCCAGGCCGCACCCGCACCCGGGGCACCCGGGGCCGCCCACGCGGCGCTCGGTGCCGGGGCGCCGGGCCCGCTCGGTGCAGGGGTGCCGGGCGCGGGCGCGCTGGGGGTGGGTGGATCCGGGCGCTCGGGCGCGGCCCAGCCGGGCTGGCCCGGATCCTCCGGCGGGACGTCAGACGTCGTCACGGCCGCCAGCCTACGAGCACGGCCACCCGGGTGCCGACCTCGCGGCGACCGGCTCTCGTGCAGAATGCATGCCGCCTGCACCGACACCCGGGGAGCAGTGAACGCCCATGCCCACCCTGCACATCGAGCACGCCATCACCGACTTCGCCACCTGGCGCGGTGCGTTCGACGGCTTCGCCGAGGCCCGACGCAACGCCGGGGTGCGCGGCGAGCGCGTCCGGCGCCCCGTCGACGACGCGCAGTACGTCGTCGTCGACCTCGACTTCGACACGGAGGAGCGTGCTCGGGCGTTCCTCGCGTTTCTCCAGACGCAGGTGTGGAAGATCCCCGAGGCCTCGCCCGCGCTCGTCGGCGCGCCCCGGACCATGATCCTCGACGACGTCGACCGCTGAGCGCACCGGGCGAGGGTCAGAGCCCGGCGACGACCTCGGCCATGAGCTCGCCGGCCTCGGTGGGGTTGAGCCCGACCTTCACACCCGCGGCACGGAGCGCCTCCATCTTCGCCGCGGCGGTGCCCTTGCCGCCGCTGATGATGGCGCCGGCGTGGCCCATCTTCTTCCCCGGGGGCGCCGTGACCCCGGCGATGTAGCTGACCACCGGCTTCGTGACGTTCGCGGCGATGTACTCGGCGGCCTCCTCCTCCGCCGAGCCGCCGATCTCGCCGAACATGATGATCGCCTCGGTCTCGGGATCGGCCTCGAAGCGCGAGAGGCAGTCGATGAACGTGGTGCCCGGCACCGGGTCGCCACCGATCCCCACGCAGGTGGTGACGCCGATCCCCTTCTGCTGCAGCTCGTAGAGCGCCTGGTAGGTGAGGGTGCCCGACCGGCTCACGATGCCCACCGGCCCCCCCGGCTGCGCGATGTGCCCCGCGGTGATCCCGATGTTGCACTTGCCCGGGCTGATGATCCCGGGGCAGTTCGGGCCGAGCAGCTGCACGTGTGGGAAGTCGCGGCGCAGCTTGTTGTAGAACCACGCCTCGTCGTGCGCGGGCACGCCCTCGGTGATGACCACGATGAGCTCGACCCCGCCCTCGGCGGCGTCGAGCACCGCGGCCCGCACGCCCGGGGCGGGGATGAAGATGCACGACGCGTTCGCACCCGTGGCCGCCACCGCGTCGCCGACCGTGGCGAAGATCGGGATGCCCTCCACGTCCTCTCCGGCCTTCTTGGGGTTCGTACCCGCGACCACGTTGGTGCCGTAATCACGGTTGAGCAGGCCGTAGTACCTGCCCTGCGACCCGGTGAGCCCCTGGTAGACGACCTTGGTGGTCTCGTCGACGAAGATGCTCACTGCGCGGCGCCTCCTGCGATCGCGACGACCGCGCGCGCGGCGTCGAGCATGGTCGGCTGCATCTGCAGCCGGTCGGAGAGGTGAGGGGTCAGCATGGCGCGGCCCTGGTCGGCGTTGGTGCCGTCGAGACGGATCACGATCGGGGCCTCGATGTGCACCCGGTCGAGCGCGGTGAGGATGCCGTCGGCCACCTCCTCACCCTTGGTGATCCCCCCGAAGATGTTGATGAAGATCGCCTTCACCTTCGGGTCGTTGTTGATCACCTCGAGCGCACCGGCCATGACGTCGGCGTTCGCGCCACCGCCGATGTCGAGGAAGTTCGCGGGCGACCCGCCCACCTGGCTCACGATGTCGACCGTGCTCATCGCGAGGCCGGCACCGTTCGCGATGATGCCGACGGAGCCGTCGAGGCCGACGTACTGGAGGCCCTTGTCGTGGGCGGCGCGCTCGCGCTCGTCGCGGTGCTGGATCTCGTCGTACCCCTCGTAGTCGGGGTGACGGAACACCGCGTTGTCGTCGACGGTGACCTTGGCGTCGAGCGCGCGCACCTCACCGTCGGTCGTGAGGATGAGCGGGTTGATCTCCACGAGGTCCGCGTCGCCGTCGACGTACGCCTCGTAGAGCTTCAGCAGGATCTGCACGGCGCCCTCACGCGCCTCGGCGTCGAGCTGTGCGGCGTCCACCCAGGCGCGGCACTGCGCCTCGGTGAGACCGTCCACCGGATCGACGTGGATGCGGGCGATGGCGTCGGGGTCGGTCGCCGCCACCTCCTCGATGTCCACCCCGCCCTGCGCCGAGAGCATGCCGAGGTGCTTCTTCGCGGCACGGTCGAGGGTGAACGACGCGTAGTACTCACGCGCGATGTCGCTCGCCTTCTCGATCCACAGCCGGCCGACCACGTGGCCCTTGATGTCCATGCCGAGGATGTTCTGCGCGTGGGCTCGCGTCTCGTCGGCGTTCGCCGCGAGCTTGATGCCGCCCGCCTTGCCCCGACCTCCGACCAGCACCTGCGCCTTCACCACCACCGGGTAGCCGAGGCGTTCGGCTGCCCCGACGGCTTCGTCGACCGTGAACGCGACGTCGCCCGGTGAGATCGCGATGCCGTAGCGCGCGAAGAACTGCTTTCCCTGGTACTCGAAGAGGTCCATCGATCTCCCTGTCTGGAGGGTTGCTCCTCAGCTCGCGAGGCGAGCCTCCCGGTCGTCGAGCGCCTGCTCGAGCCACTCGGTGATCGCCGAGAGGGGGGCGCCGGGGGTGAACACCCGGGCCACGCCCGCGGCCGCCAGCGTCGCGGCGTCGTCGTCGGGGATGATCCCGCCGCCGAACACGATCACGTGCCCGAGGCCCCGCTCGCGGAGCAGCTCGACCACACGCCCGAACAGGGTGAGATGCGCGCCCGACAGCACCGAGAGGCCGACGGCGTCCGCGTCCTCCTGGAGCGTGGTCTCGGCCACCTGCTCAGGGGTCTGGTACAGGCCGGTGTAGATCACCTCGAAGCCCGCGTCGCGCAGGGCGCGCGCGATCACCTTCGCCCCCCGGTCGTGGCCGTCCAGACCGGGCTTGGCGATCACCACGCGATAGCTCCGCCGCATCGAGGCTCACCCTAGCGAGGCGGGAAGCGCCGTTGCCCGCCCGACCGTGGAGGCGGACCACAATGACGTGGTGGCCTTCTCCCGCGCCGACCGCCGACTGATCCTCACCACCGGCGGTCTCGTGGTCCTCGCGGCGGGGCTGTGGGTGGTCATCCTGGTCTTCTTCACCGGCGCCAACGACCGCGCCGCCCCGGAGGACGGCCCCCTCTACCTCGGGCAGCGCCACGACCTCGAGGTCACCCTCGACGAGGGCAGCCCGCTGTACTTCGCCAACCCGTTCGGCGGCCGTGGGTTCTGGCTCGACCGTGAGGGCGGTGAGCTGGTGGCCCTCGACGTCGGCCTCCCCCACGACCGCGCCTGCTCCGTCCGCTGGAAGGGTCGGGTCGACTCCTACGTCGACTGCGACGGGAACCACGTCACGAAGGCCGACCTGGCGCGCTTCGAGCTGGTGGTGGCGCAGAGCGGGAAGCGCAAGGGCGGCGTGCTCGTGGACCTCCAGACGCACCTCCCCGCCCCCGCGACCCCCTGACCGATCGCCGCTCCCCGCGGCGCGTCTCCGAGCACGTGAGAGCGCTCGACCAGCATGTGTCGCGTGCTGTCACATGGGCGGGCATCGGCGGGGACGGGCGCGGCGGGGACGGGTGCGTGGATCAGAGGCGGCGGAGCGGGGCCCACTGGAGGAGGAGGCGCTTCTCGCCCTTCTCGCGGAACCGGACCACGGCCTCCACGGAGTCGCCCGACCCCTCCATGTCGATGATCACGCCCTCGCCGAACACCTCGTGGACGACGTCGTCGCCGATCTTCAAGCCGATCGACTCCGCGCCCCGCGCGCCGAGCGACGGAGCCGGCCCCCGAGCCCAATCGCCCCCACCGCGGTCGGCTTCGCGACGACCCGAGCGCAGCGCGGCCTCGACGAGCTCGTCACGGTGCTGCGAGCGGCCGCGCCGCACCCGACGCTCCCCCACCTGCTGGACGAGCTCCTCGGGGATCTCGCCGAGGAACCGGCTCGGCGGGTAGTAGTCGGTCGCACCGAACAGCGTGCGGCTCCACGCGTGGCACAGGTAGAGGCGCTCCTGCGCGCGGGTGATACCCACGTAGCAGAGGCGGCGCTCCTCCTCGAGCTGCTCGGGATCACCGAGGCTGCGGATGTGCGGGAAGATGCCGTCCTCGAGACCGGTGAGGAACACGACGGGGAACTCGAGCCCCTTCGCCGAGTGCAGGGTCATGAGCGTGATCGCGCTCTGCTCGCCGTCGCCCTCGGCGACGTCCATGTCGGTGACGAGCGAGACGCTCTCGAGGAACGCCTGCACGCGCGCCAGGCCGCGTGGCGGCTCGATCGCCTCGCCGTCGCCCAGGTCGGCGATCGCGGCGAGCACTGACGGGTTGCCACCGTCGAGCGCGTCGTCGAACTCCTCGCAGACCC
>BTUT01000262.1:0-5027 GCA_045862935.1 Acidimicrobiia bacterium | reverse complement strand
GACCGGGCAGCCGAGCGTCTCTCGCAGCCGCCGGATCAACGCCGGGGGGGCCGCCGCGGCGCCCATGGCCGCGATGCGCAGGCCGGAGAAGTCGGTGTCCTCGACCGCAGCGCGGTCGAGGAGCAACGACCATTGCGTGGGCACACCGTTCATCATCGTGATCCGCTCGCGCTCGACGAGGCGCAGCGACCCCTCGGCGGTCCAGGGGTGGGGTCCGAGCACCAGCGTCGCGCGCCGCAACGTGAACGGGTAGATCCAGCCCATGAAGCCGATGTGCGGGAACGGCAGGTTGAACAGCACCCGGTCGTGCAGCGCCGCGAGGTCCGGGACGTTGCGGGCGATCGCGGCCATCGACGCGTGGGTGTAGACCGCGCCCTTCGGGGCCCCGGTGGTACCGCTCGTCCAGATGATGCAGACCGGGTCCTCGGGATCGAGGGCGGGCACCCGATCCGGAGCGCCCGCCGCGAACGCCGCCTTGAGGTCGGTGACGGGGATCACCCGACCGGGATCCACCCCGGCCGGGACCGTCGCACCATCGCCGACGACCGTGACCGACGGCTCGGTCCGGGCGACGATCCCCGCCTGCTCGGCGGGCCCGAGGCGGAGGTTCACCGCCGACGTGATCGCCCCCACGCGGGCGGCTCCGAGGTAGCACGCGGCGAACTTGATCGACGACGGCACGAGGAGGCACACGCGGTCGCCACGGCGCACCCCGAGGTCGAGGATCGTGGCCGCGAAGCCGTCGGCGACGCGGTCGAGCCAGCCGTACGTCGCCCGCCGGTCGTCGTGGACGTAGGCCTCCCGCTCCGGCTCGTCGGCCGCGGCCTCCCGCAAGAGGTCGGCGAGGAGCGTGATCCCCTTCCCGTCCACCACTCGCAACCTATCGTCTCGGCGCCGCCCGGAGCGCGGGTGCGCCGGAGGACCGAGCCGTGCCCGTGGGCGCGCGAGCGGTCGCGCCGAGACCGGTGCGCCTCCCGACCGAGGCCGTGGTGCGGGGCCGCGGGGCGCGCGGGTTAGATTGCCGCGCTCCGAGCGGCGTTCACGTTGACCTCCGAGGTGCAGCCATGGCCGGTCCGATCATCACCGACTTCGTCAGCCTGTGGGATCTGATCGAGCAGCGGGCTGCGCTCACCCCGCACCACGTGATCGCGAGCGACGAGGATCAGCGCTCGCTCACGTGCGCGCAGTACCGGGACCAGGCCGAGCGGGTGGCGGCCGGCCTCGCCGCGCTCGGTGTCGGCCGCGACGTCAACGTCTCGTGGATCCTGCCCACCTGGCTGGAGTCGTTCGTGCTCGTCGGTGCGCTGGCCCGGCTCGAGGCCGTGCAGAACCCGATGCTCCCGATCTACCGCGACCGCGAGGTGCGCTTCATCACCCAGCAGACGAACGCCCGGCTCATCGTCACGCCGTCGGAGTGGCGCGGGTTCGACTACGAGGCGATGTGCCGGGAGGCCGCTGCGGAGCTGCCCGGCATGGACGTGCTGGTGTGCGACAAGGCGTTGCCCGAGGGCGACCCGGCCACGCTGGCCCCGTTCGCATCCGTACCCGACGCGGCGAGCGCACCGATCCGCTGGATCTTCTACACCTCGGGGACGACCGCCGACCCCAAGGGTGCGCGCCACGCCGACCCGTCGGTGCGCGCCTCGGCCGACGCGATGGTCGGCGGGTTGGCGCTCACCGACGAGGACGTGTTCGGGCTCGTCTTCCCCTACACCCACATCGGCGGTCAGACCTGGACGTTCTCGGCGTTCATGTCGGGCACGAAGCTCGTCTTCATCGAGGCGTTCGTGCCCGCGACCACGATCCCGATCATGCAGCGGGAGGCGATCACCCTCGCGGGTGCCGGCACGCCGTTCCACATGGCCTACCTCGACGCGCAGCGCCAGCTGCCCGCAGGCGAGCGCCTGTTCCCGCACGTGCGCGCCTTCCCCGGGGGTGCGGCGCCCAAGCCCCCCCAGCTCCACTACGACATCGTCGCCGAGATGGGCGGGGTGGGGATCGTGTCGGGCTACGGGCTCACGGAGTTCCCGATCGCCACGATGGCCCACGTCACCGACGACGACGAGGAGCTGGCGAACACCGAGGGCAGTCCGGGTCCCGACGTCCGGCTCAAGCTCGTCACCCTCGATGATCGGGTGGCCGGCGTCGACGAGGAGGGCGAGATCCGCACGAAGGGCCGCCAGATGTTCCGCGGCTACGTCGACTCGTCCCTCGACGCGAAGGCGTTCGACGAGGATGGCTGGTTCCGCACGGGTGACCTCGGCAAGGTGAACGCCAAGGGGAACGTGGTGATCACCGGACGGCTCAAGGACGTGATCATCCGCAAGGGTGAGAACATCTCCGCGAAGGAGGTCGAGGATCTCCTCTTCACGCACCCGAAGATCGCGGATGCGGCCGTCATCGGCCTCCCCGACCCGAAGCTCGGGGAGCGGTGCTGCGCCGTCGTCGCGCCGGCCGACCCGGCCGATCCGCCCACCCTGCCCGAGCTGTTCGAGTTCCTCAAGGGTGCGGGCCTCATGGTGCAGAAGATCCCCGAGCAGCTCGAGATCGTCGACGTCCTTCCGCGAAACCCTGCGGGCAAGGTGCTCAAGCACGAGCTGCGCGGCGCGTACGGCGGGTAGCCCGCGTCGGAGGGCGCGCCGCGTCCCCCTACCCTGAGCGCGTGCGGTACCGACTGGTCGCGTGGGTGTGCGCCCTCCTCGGGTTGGTCGGCGCGTCCGTCGTGGTGCCGGTGACGTCCGCGTCCGCCGGAAGCGGGAGCACCGCCCAGGGATCGCTCCAGTGGCGGTCGTGCGGCGACGGGTTCGAGTGCGCGACGCTGACCGTCCCCGTCGACGAAGCGTCGCCGGGGCTCGGGACGGTGGATCTCGCGGTCATCCGCGCGCCGGCCCGCGACCCCGAGCGCCGCATCGGCTCGCTGGTGATGAACCCGGGCGGCCCGGGTGGCTCGGGGGTCGACTTCCTGCGCGACGCGGCCGGCAGCTTCACCGAGCTCCGGGAGCGCTTCGACCTCGTGAGCTGGGATCCCCGTGGTGTCGGCCGCAGCGACCGCGTGGACTGCGACTACGACATGGCGCGGTACTACGCGCTCGACTTCACTCCCGACAACGAGGTCGAGCGGGCCGCGTTCGTCGCCGGGATCCAGAGCTTCGTCGACGCCTGCGTCGCCTCCGAGGGTGAGTGGCTCCGCCACATCGGGACCGACGCCACGGTCCGGGACCTCGATCGGCTGCGGGCCGCGCTCGGCGACGAGCGGCTCACCTACCTGGGCTTCTCCTACGGCACCGTGATCGGTGCGCGCTACGCCGCCGCGCATCCCGACCGGGTCCGGGCCCTCGTCCTCGACGGTGCGGTCGATCCGGCGCTCGACGCCGAGGCCCTCCAGGTCCAGCAGTCGGCCGGCTTCGAGGGCGTGCTCGACGGGTTCCTCCGCTGGTGCGCGCGCACCACACGCTGCGCGTTCCACCACGACGGCGACAGCGCGGAGGCGCTCGACGCGCTGCGCGCCCGCGTGGACCGTGAGGGGCTCCCCGTCCCCGGATCGCGGCCGCCGCGGGTCCTGTCGCCTACGGAGTTCGACCTGGGCCTCGCCGCGGTGCTCTACGAGGGGCGTGGCGGGTACGAGTACCTCGGTGACGCGCTCGAAGCAGCCCGTGAGGGTGACGGTGCGGCGATGGCCGACCTGTCCGACTCCTACACCGAGCGGCGCGGCGACGGCACCTACGGCGGCATCGAGGAGTCGTTCCTCGCGATCTCCTGCGCCGACGGACCGCCCGTGGGCGGGGTTGCCGACGTGCGGGCGATCGAGGCCCGGGCCGAGGCCGTCGCGCCGCGCACGGGACCCGGGATCGTGAACAACTCGCTCGCCTGCGCGCTCTGGCCGTTCCAGGGACCGCCCGCGCGAGCGATCCGGGCACCGGATGCCCCGCCGATCGTCGTGATCGGCACACGGCGGGACCCAGCCACGCCGCTCGCCTGGGCCGAGGCCCTCGCCCGCCAGCTCGAGTCGGGCGTGCTCGTGACCGCGCCGGGCGCCCAGCACACCGCGTACGGCTTGGGCAACCGCTGCGTGGATCGCACCGTCGAGCGCTCGCTGATCGAGGGGATCGCCCCGAAGCGGGACGTGGACTGCCGGGCTCACTAACCTCCGGCAGCGATGGACCTGCGGTACTCCGAATCCGACGAGGCGTTCCGGGCCGAGCTGCGGGGCTGGCTGGCCGCCACCCTGCCCGACCTCCCGCCGGAGCCGCCCCGTGACGACTGGCCGGCCCGGGTCGTCTACGACACCGACTGGCAGAAGCGGCTCTACGACGCCGGGTACGCCGGCATGTCGTGGCCCAAGGAGTACGGGGGGCGCGCGGCCCCGCCGAGCGAGCAGCTCGTCTTCCTCGAGGAGTGCTCGACGGCGAAAGCGCCCTACGTCGGCGTGAACTTCGTGGGCACGCTCCACGCCGGCCCGACGCTCATCGCCGAGGGCACCGACGCGCAGAAGGCGAAGCACATCCCGAAGATCCTGCGGGGTGAAGAGGTGTGGTGCCAGTGCTTCTCGGAGCCCGACGCGGGGTCCGACCTCGCGGGGCTCACGACCCGTGCCGTGCGGGACGGCGACCACTACGTGGTGACGGGCCGCAAGATCTGGTGCTCGTTCGGGCACGTGGGGGAGTACGGCGAGCTGCTCGCCCGCACCGACCCGAGCGCCCCGAAGCACAAGGGCATCTCGTGGTTCATCCTCCCGATGGACCTGCCCGGCATCGAGATCCGTCCGATCGAGACCGTGCTCGGATCGTCGGAGTTCTGCGAGGTGTTCCTCGACGAGGTCCGCCTGCCGGCCGAGCAGATCGTGGGGGAGGAGAACGACGGCTGGCGCGTCACCAACGTCACGCTGAGCTTCGAGCGGGGCACCGCCTTCGTCTCGGAGATGGTCGACGCGATGCGCATGGCCGGGGAGCTCGCGCCGCGGGTCCACGATCCGGCCGACCGGCGGGAGATGGGACACGTGATCGCCGAGTTCGACGCGCTGTGGGCAC
>BTUT01000261.1:0-5037 GCA_045862935.1 Acidimicrobiia bacterium | reverse complement strand
GCAACGGGTTGAGTCAGGCCGACGGAAGCCTCCTCGTGCGCCTCGCCGAGCTCGCCGAGGGCCTCGACGCGGACCTCGCGCGCCTGCGGGTCGCGCGGGACGAGGCCGACGCGCACAAGCAGCGCGCGCTCGCGGCCAAGGCCGCGGTGGAGGACCTGCTCGCCCGCCAGCGAAGGCTCCTCGCGGCCCTCGACGTGATCCCCGTGATGGGTCGCGCCCAGCTCACCGGCCGTCAGATCGCCGACTGGTTCGATTCGACCGGGATGGCGTACCGGCTCTCGGGCGGGCTCTCGATCCGTGACCTGGCGCAGATCTTCCTCGAGGAGGGTGCCGACGAGGACGTGCGCGGTGACGTGGCGTTCGCGCAGTCGGTGCTCGAGACCGGCTACTTCCGCTGGGCGACCGACAACAACTACGCGGGCCTGGGCGCCTGCGACTCGTGCTCCGGCGAGCCGTCGTTCCCGAGCCCACGCGACGGCGTGCGGGCCCAGATCCAGCACCTCAAGAACTACGGCGATCCCGACTCGCGCACCGCGGGGCTCGCGCACCCTCCGCAGCCGACCTGGTACGGGAGCGACCCCGCACAGGCCGCGCGCAACTTCGACACCTTCTTCGCCAAGGGACGCGCCCAGACCTGGCAGGTGATGGGCAAGGGCAACTGGGCGACCGATCCGAACTACGCAGCGAAGGTCATCGGGATCTACATCCGGATGGTCGTGTTCGCGGCCGATCGGCCCTGAGCCACGACCTCGCTAGGCTCCGGATCGCATGTTCGTGTGCCTGTGCGAGGCGGTGAGCGACACGGTGATCCGGGACGCGATCCGCTCGGGTGCGCAGACGGTCGAGGCCGTGGGGAGGGCGTGCAAGGCAGGCACCTCCTGCGGCAAGTGCCGCACGACCATCGAGTGGATGATCGTGCGGGAGATGCAACGGGACGCACTGGTGACCGGTCCGTCGGGCCGGACGAGCGAGGAGTCAGGCACATGAGCGAGGGTGTGGTCGGTGCGCTGAACGGGTTGATCGCGGTCGAGATGGTGGCCGTGAACCAGTACTTCGTGCACGCGAAGCTCTGCCACCACTGGGGCTACGAGAAGCTCGCCGCGCGCCTGCGCGCGGTGTCGATCGAGGAGATGCGCGACATCGAGGCCTACATGGACAGGGTGCTGCTCCTCGGCGGGCTGCCCAACCTCCAGCGCCTCGACGCGTTCCAGGTGGGCGAGAACGTCCCCGAGGCCCTCGACCTCGCGATCGCGCTGGAGACGGGAGCGATCGAGCTCCTCCGCGACGCCGTGCGGGTGTGCGACGAGGCCGGCGATCTCGGCACCGCCGAGCTGTTGCGCCCCAAGGTCGTCGACGAGGAGGCCCAGCTCGACTGGCTGAAGACCCAGCGGGGGCTCTTGGAGCGCCTCGGCGAGTCGCTGTACCTGGCGAGCCAGGTCACGGAGTGAGCGACGCGCCCTCCGTCGGAGTCCGGGTGGTGGCGATCTACCCGGTGCGCGACTACGAGGAGTTCCGCGCGCAGTTCCAGGGGACGACGGCACGCCAGACGGAGCTCGGCGTGCGCTCGAGCACGTTGCACCGCTCGGTCGACAACCCCAACGAGGTGATGGTCACCTTCGAGATGCGCTCGGCCGCGGACGCGCTCGCGATGTTCACCGCGGACGACCGGATCCGCGCGTGGATGGACCGCGCCGGGGTCGAGGTCTACCCGGCGGTGTTCGTGGGGACGCCGGCGTCGGAGCCCCCGCCCTGAGGGGGCTCGAGCAGCAACGCGAGCACCTGGGGAGCGAGGTCCTTCGCGAGCACCTCGACCTCGTGGTCGGACCACAGGCCCGTCGGGATGTACGGGTAGTCGACCACGATCATGGGGTACTCGGGATGCCCGCTGATCTTCGCGATCGCTCCGGCCGAGTCGCGCATCTCCCGGTGGACGATGCAGACGGTGGGGATGCCGGCCCACTCGAGCTCGATGGCGTCCCGCAAACTGCGGGCACTGCAGCTCCCTCAGCCACCGAAGCCGGTGATGGCGACGGCGGCTCCTTCGGTGAGCCGGCTCCAGTCGCCGGGATCGGGCGGGATCGAGACGCTCGCCTTCACGACCTTCTCGACGCCGTCGATCCCCGCGATCGCGCCGAGCTCGATCGAGACCGCGTCGAGGAGGTCCTCGCCTCGACCGAGGCCGTTCACCACGAGGCCCAGACGCAGGCCGTGGAGTGAGGCGGGCCGCGGCGCGAGCTGGTGCTCGCTCGCCGTGCGCAGCGGCCCGGAGGTGGGATCGAGCGCGACGATCGTCATGGCGCGACGTTACCGCGCCCGACGGGCTCGGTGATGGCCCACGCGAGGTGCGGGAACAGGATCCAGGTCTCGGCCATCCCCGCGCCCCCGGCGGCCACGACGAGGATGTTCTCGGGGCCGCCGAGGACGAAGCGCCGGTCGTGCGCGCCTGAGGTGGCGGCGTCGAGGCGGGGCCAGAGGTACTCCTGCATCCGCTCCTTCGTCCAGCCGTCCTCGAAGAAGAACCGCTGGTGCTCCTTGCCCATCACGTAGACGACGTTCGCGCCGTCGCCGAGGAACTCGTCGCCGACGAAGCCGTGGTGGCGGGTGTCGGCCACGATCGTGTCGAGCACGCCCTCCGGTGTGCGGCTGGTGGAGTCCCACGACGAGATCATCCGCATCACGGAGTGCACGGTGACCGCGCTCTCGTCGGGGGCGAAGCCGCGCTGCACGTGCAGCGGGGTCCACAGGCCCGCCGGACCCGCCTCCTCGTGCTCGCCGAAGCAGAACGAGTAGCGCAGCGGCCACGAGAACGTCGCGCGGTCGAGGAAGCCGGGGACCGCGCGGCACACGTTGCGGATCACGAGGCGCAGCGCGCGCCCGATGGTGGCGTTCGCCCGGAACCCGGGGCCGAGGCACCCGGCCTCGCAGGCGACGCCGATCTCCTGGCGGACGGGGCCGTTGACGATGACGGCGTGCGCGGCGCCCGAGAGCGTGCCGGTCGTCGAGTGGCAGTTGCCGTGCTCGTCGAGGTGGGCGCGCACGGCGGCGACGACCACCGGGAAGTACTCCGGCTTGCAGCCGGCCATCACCGCGTTGATCGCGGCGTGCTCCGCGGTGACCGTGACCTCGCGCGTCGGCACCGCGCCGAGCACCGTCTCGGGTTCGAGCGCGGCCGCGGCGAGGAACGTCTCGACCTTCTCGGGCGTGGCGGGCACGACCGGCAGGCCGTCGGTCCAGCCCCGCGCGAACGCGTCCTCGAGATAGGCGTCGGCGTCGTCCCACTCGTCACGACGGGCGTGCAGCACGCGGCCGACGCTAGCGCAGGCACCGGGCCGCGGTGCCGTTGACGCGCTTCGCGCTGTCTAGCCTGCCAACCTGGCACGTCCGAAGCCGAACTCGTGAGGTCGCTGGTGACGAAGCTGGGCTGGATGCGGTGGTCGCTCGTGGTCGTGGTGCTGTGCGGCGCGCTCCTCGTGGCCTGCGGTGGCGGCGGCGGCTCGCCCCACGCGGGCGACTCGAACCCCCTCGCGGGGTCCACGGAGGGGACCAGCGCACCCACGACCACGACCGTGGCGCCGGTGCAGGTGGTTCCCGGCATGCCCGGCGTCCCCGACCGGCGCAACCTCTACAGCGAGACGGCCGCCGGGAAGATCGCCGACGTCGTGAAGGACGACCTGGCGCGGATCTACGTGCCGAACCGCGCGGCGAACGAGGTCACCGTGATCGATCCCGCGACCATGCAGGTGGTGGACCGGTTCAAGGTCGGCATCCATCCCCAGCACGTCGTGCCCTCGTGGGACCTCAAGACGCTCTGGGTGACGAACAACGCCGAGGGGCGCACCGACGGCAGCCTCACGCCGATCGACCCGAACACGGGCAAGCCGGGGCCGGCCGTGATGGTCGACGACCCGTACAACATGTACTTCGCACCCGACGGGTCCTCGGCGATCGTCGTCGCGGAGGCGTTCAAGCGCCTCGACTTCCGTGACCCGCACACGATGGCGATGCAGACCTCGATCGCCACCCCGAACTGCGCGGGCATCAACCACGCCGACTTCTCCATCGACGGGAAGTACGCGATCTTCACCTGCGAGTTCCAGGGCGCGCTGGTGAAGATCGACCTCGTCAACAAGCAGGTGCTGGGCTATCTCCAGCTCTCGGGCGGCGGGATGCCCCAGGACGTCCGCGTCTCGCCCGACGGCAAGACGATCTACGTCGCGGAGATGGTTCGCAGCGGCGTCTACACGATCGACCCCGAGACCTTCACCGAGACCGGCTTCATCCCCACCGGGGTCGGGGCGCACGGCCTGTACCCGAGCCGGGACGCGAAGGTGCTCTACGTCGCGAACCGCGGATCCACCCGGGTCGGCGGCCCGCCGAACGGGCAGGGCAGCGTCTCGGTGCTCGACTGGCTCAACAACAACACGATCACGGCGACCTGGCCGGTGCCGGGCGGCGGCAGCCCCGACATGGGGGGCGTGAGCGCGGACGGCAAGACGCTGTGGCTCTCGGGTCGCTACGACAACGAGGTCTACGCGATCGACACGGCGACCGGGCAGTACACGGTCATCCCCGCCGGCAGCGAGCCCCACGGGCTCGCGGTCTGGCCCCAGCCGGGGCGCGCGTCGTTCGGCCACACCGGCAACATGCGCTGAGCCCTCCGGGCCGGCGCGCCCGGTTCAGCCGTCCTTCAACGCGACGGCGTTCGGCGTCACGTTCATCTTCGGCTCGTACTCGGCGACCTCGATCTCGCGCGCGTCGCGTCGGAACGCCGCCCGCAGCTCCTCGCGGCAACGCCGGCAGAGGCCTCGGAAGCGCATGGGCTCGGTCACCCCGCAGCGGAGGCAGTCGAATTTGATCGGCGGGAGGTCGTCGGCCTCGGGGGCAGGGAGCGCCGGGTCCGATGACGGAGCCGGCTGGGCACGGCGCGGCTCGGGCTCGGTGACGGGATCGGTCATGGGCCCGATCCTCGCGTCCGTGCCGCGGGCGGCCGCGGATCCCCGATCGATGGCCTTTCGACCCTCCGGGGGGAGGCGGCAC
>BTUT01000260.1:0-5039 GCA_045862935.1 Acidimicrobiia bacterium | reverse complement strand
GTCGGGCGGGCGCCCCGCGCTCACGCCGCCAGCGCCCGCGCGGGCGAGGGCCGGCCGGACCGGGACCCGCACGAGCACGGGTCGGTCGAGCACGTCGCGGGCTTCCGTCGCGCCGAGCGCGCGACCGGGCTCGTCGACGAACGCGATGCCGGTCGTTCGGGGGGTCAGGGGCGAGTGGACCGCCCGGCGCAGGGTGAGGTAGCAGCCTCGCACCACGATCACCGACGCGTCCGCGACCTCGACGACCATCCGGGCGGCGGGCAGATCGGCCCGTCCGGCGTCCACGACGCAGGGCAGACCGCCGCCACGCAGCGCGGCACCGAGCGCCGACCCGGCCTCGGCCGCGGCCGTGGGGGCGAGCACGCGGTGCGTGCCGGGCGGGACGAGCGCGAGCCCGGGCGCGATCTCGACGGCGAGGCGATCGAGCGCGTCGACCGGGGCGTCGGGGCCGGTGGCGAGCCACTCGGCGAGACCGGTGTCGGGATCGGCCCCGAGACCGAGGATCGCCGGTTGGTCGCCTGCCAGATCGGCGAGACGGCAGCCGCCGCGCCGCGCGAGCACGGTGGCGCACGCCGCCGCGAGCACCGAGGTACCGGAGCCCCCTTTCGGGGACCAGAGCGCGAGGAGCACGAGCGCCTCCCGGGGCCGTCCGCCGCGTCGCGACGGAGGGGGTCAGGGGAAGCGCTGGGGAAGGACGCCCCGGTCCGGCGAGGAGCGGCCCGAGGGAGCCACCCGCTCGCAAGCCGCGACATGCGCGGGGGGTGGGTGCCGGGGCAACCTATGGCCCGTGGGGGCGGGCGTCAAGACCCAGTTTCGAGCAGCGCGGGCTCAGGCGTCGCGCACCTTCTTCGCCACCGCGATGCCCACCGCCACCAGGATCAGAAGGACGAGGATCTTCTTCATCGGAACTCCCGAAGGTCGCCGAGCCGCTGCCGGCCCGGCCCGGATCGTAGCGCCGGCGTGACCCTCTGGCAGCCGCCCGTCCTGTTCGAGGAGCGCCTGCGGGCGCGTGGGCGCGCCTGGTGGTGGCTGGTTGTCATCTGCGTCATCACGTTCTTCACGCTGGGCCTGCTCGTGGTGCCGATCGCCGTCGTCGCGTGGTTCGTCAACTTCGGCCGCTTCTCGAGCCTGCGCACCCGGGTCGACGCCGAGCGCATCTGGGTGGGGAACCGCTCGGTGCGTCTCCTCGCGCTCGACCTCGACACGCTCGGCCGGGCGACGAACCCGCGGCCCTGGCGGCTGTTCAGCTCCCGCTACCTCGGCGGCAACCCGATCTGGACCCGCGACAGCGTCGGGATCCGGGGCCGGGACGGGTCGAAGAAGTGCTGGGTGGCGGTGGGCACGAACCGGCGCGACGAGCTCGTCGACACCCTGCGGGCCGCCGTCCCGGCGGCGAAGGAGCGCCACGCGGCTGCGACCGCGGCGTACGCGGGCCTGTCGCGCCCCCGGCCCGGATGGTACGGCGATCCCTGGGACCCCACCCGGGTCCGCTGGTGGGACGGCGAGCAGTGGACGGGCTACGCGGCGCCCCATCCCACGGCTGGGCAGGCCACGTGATCCCGATCGCCGACGAGACGCCGGTCCGGCGCTTCCCGGTCGTGACCGTCGCGCTGATGGCCCTGTGCATCGGCGTGTTCTTCGCGGTGCAGCCCACGACGATCACCACCGACACGATCCTCACTCCCTCCCTGCAGTTCGTGGACGACGAGGACTACGAGTTCCTCGTGGAGAACGCGGCGATCCCGTGCGAGATCGTGAAGGGGCGCCCGCTCACGGAGCAGGAGTTCGACCGGACGTTCGGGGGCGGCGACACGAGCGCGTGCAGTGACGACGACGGCCCGCGCCGCCACCCGGGCAAGATCGTCTACCTCGCGCTGCTCGCTTCCATGTTCCTCCACGGGTCCACGGAGCACCTCTTCGGCAACCTGCTCTTCCTCTGGGTGTTCGGCAACGACATGGAGCACCGCTGGGGGCGGCTCCGCTACCTCCTGCTGTACCTGGTCGGGGGCGTCGTCGCCACGTTCGCGCACGTCGTGGTCGACCCGAGCTCGACCGTGCCGATGATCGGCGCGTCCGGCGCGATCGCGGCCGTGATGGGCGCCTACCTCGTGTGCTACCCGTCCCACCGGGTGAAGACGATCATCTTCGTCGGGCTCATGTTCCTCCGGAAGGTGAAGGCGTTCTGGCTGCTGCTCACGTGGCTCGTGCTGCAGCTGCTGCTGATCTCGGGTGACTCCGGTATCGCGTGGGCGGCCCACGTCGGCGGCTTCGCCTTCGGTGCGCTGCTCGGCCTGCTCTGGCGCAAGCGCGGCCGCGAGTCGGACCGCGCGGCCGACCGTGATGGCGTGGAGGTCCGCGAGGTGCTGCGGACCGCGTGACGGGGCCATCGCTCCGCCCGGGTGCCGTTCTGTGGAAGAATCCCCCGCCATGCGACGGGTCGGTGCCGCCATCCTCGTAGTGCTCGCGGCCGTGCTCCTGCTCCTCAGCGGGTACGGGTGGTGGGCGAAGCGCTACTTCCTCGACTCCGACCGCTTCAGCGCGAAAGCCGACCAGATCCTCGAGCTCGAGTCGGTGCAAGAGGCGTTGGCCGTGGCGATCACCGACGAGATCAGCAAGGCGTCCGGGCACGATCTGCAGATCGCCCGGCCGTTCATCGCCACCATCGTGCGGGAGGTCGTGCAGAGCGGGGCCTTCCAGGACGTGTTCGACGGCTCGGTCCGGCGGCTCCACCGCGCGGTCGTGGGTGGGCGCGCCCGCGACGCGGTGCTGAACCTGTCGGAGTCCGTCGATCGAGTGAAGCGCGCGCTCGAGCCGATCGCGCCCGATCTCGCCGACGAGATCCCGAGTGGCAAGAAGGTGCGGGTCACCGTCCTCGACAAGTCCGAGCTCCAGACCATCTACGACACGACGAACCTCGTCGAGAACGTCGTGATCGGGCTCACGATCGCGACGATCGTGCTCTTCGCCGCCGGCATCGCGCTCTCCGACCGCCGGTGGCGCACCACGGCACTCGCCGGATGGGTGGTGCTCGGGCTGTTCCTGGCCTCGCTGGTGTCGCTCCGCATCGGGCGAGGGGTGCTCGGTGGGATCCCCGACCGACCGGAGTACTCGAGCGCCGCGCAGGACGCGTACAAGGTCATCACGCGGGGCCTGATGGTCCAGGGGGTCGTCTTCTCGATCCTCGGGCTCCTGGTGGCGCTCGGCGCCGGGTGGACCGACCGCCACGGCGGCTGGGCGGGGGTCACCGGCGCCGTGGGGCGCGGGAGCCGCTGGGTCAAGGCCCAGGTGCCCACGCGGGCGGCTCCCGAGCCGGCGCTCGTGGCTGCGGCCGACGGCCCGACGGGCGGCGCCGCCCCGGCAGCGATCGCTGCCGGGGTGTCCGCGGCTCCCGGCGAAGGGGTGTCCGGCGAAGCGGCGCCCGGCGAAGGGGCGCCCGGCGAAGGGGCGCCCGGCGTCGCTGCCGCGGCTCCGCCCGTGCGGGTGGCCGCCCACGGGGTCCTCGCGCCCCGGCTCCCCGAGCCGCCCCGCAAGGCGCGGACGGCACACTGGTGGCGCGCGGCGGGCCTGCTCGTCCTGGGCCTGTTCGCGATCCTCAGCCCCGCGAGCCTCACGACCGTGATCATCGTGCTCCTCGGTCTCGTGGCCCTCTACCTGGCCCTCACCGAGGCGCTGGCCGCGTGGGCATCACCGCGAGAGCCCGCCGAGCCGGACGAGCCCGAGGCCGGCGACCAGGCCGCCCAGCCCGACGGATCCGAGCCCGACGGATCCGAGCCCGGCGAGCCCGAGGCCCCGGAGCCCGTGCGTTCGTGAGCGCGTGGTAGACCGGCCCCGGAGGTGAACGGGGCCTGGTGGCCCCCCTCGTCTTCAAAACGAGTGGGACGGGCGATCCCCGTCCGGTGGGTTCGATTCCTGCCGCCTCCGCCACCGCCGCCATCCCCGCCACGGCCGCCGCCGCCGTCTACACCACGGGACGCGACGTCGTGACCCCCACCGAGCGTCCCAGATGCACGGATGCGCGGCTGTGGGACGCATCTCGGCGGGGTCCGTTGGGTCCGTTGGCTCCGTCACGGTGGGTGCATCTAGGTTCCGCGACAGCGAGGAGGAGAGCCCGCGCGCCGCGAGGAGCGGGCTCTCGACCGGCGGGAGGAGATCACCCTGGACGAGTTCGCCGCGATCAGCGGCATCGCGGAGATCCCACCGCGACGCGATGCGGGCGGGGCCACGGCGATGGACCTCCTCGCCCGGGTGGCCCGCGAGGCGATGCTCGACGCGGCGCTCCTGCCGCGCGAGGTCGACGGTCTGCTCGTCGCGCCGACGTTCGCTGGAGCACCGGTGACGATCGCGTCGATGGTCGCCGAGGCTCTCGGTCTCCGCCCGGCTCACTGCGACGTCGTCGACCTCGGCGGCGCCACCGCGGCCGGCATGGTCTGGCGGGCCGCCGCGGCGATCGCGGCCGGGGCGTGCCGGGCCGTGCTGTGCCTCCTCGCGGAGGCGCCCGATCCGCGGCCGGGGATCCGGCCCGCGAGCTGGGCCGGGCTCCCCGCCGCCCAGTGGGAGCGCCCGTACGGGCCGATGGGTGCGACGTCGGGCTACGCGCTCGCCGCCACCCGTCACACGCACGAGTTCGGCACGACCGACGAGCAGCGGGCGAAGGTCGCGGTCGACCAGCGCACGAACGCCTGCGCGAACCCGGACTCGCTGTTCGTCGGGAAGCCCATCACGATCGACGACGTGCTCGCATCGCCGCTGGTCTGCGATCCCCTCCACCTGCTCGAGATCGTGATGCCCTGCTCCGGCGCGACCGGCTTCGTGGTCACGCGCGCCGACGTGGCCCGCGTCGCACCCCATCCCCCGGTCGTACTGCGCGGCTTCGGCGAGCAGATCACCCACTCGTCGCTCGTCTCCATGCCGGACCTCACGCGCACCGGCATCGTGGAGTCCGCCGGGCGCGCGTTCGCGTCGGCCGGGGTCACCCCCTCCGACGTCGACCTGCTGTCGGTCTACGACTGCTACACGATCACCGTCCTCCTGACGCTGGA
>BTUT01000259.1:0-5040 GCA_045862935.1 Acidimicrobiia bacterium | reverse complement strand
GTGGCGCTGCCTACTGTGGTCGTCGTTGCCTCCGGCCGACCCGGGCGGCGCCCGGGCGGTCGGCCGGTCCGTGGCTGCCTTCGTGGCGCCGGGGATCGCGCGCCGCGTGGCGGGTTTCCCCGATGCCCCGAGCGATCCCCGGGCCCGGTTCCAAGGGAGGAGTGCTCATGAACACCAACGAAGCCCTGATCGGCCGCCGCGAGGTCGATGACATCGACGCGATCCTGGCGATCTCGAACAGCGACGTGGATGCGGTGGTCCACGCCGTGCGGTCGAACTCCGACGCGATCTTCACGTGGGACTACGAGCGCACCCGGATGGCGCTGTCGAAGCTCTACGAGAAGGCGAAGACGTCGCAGTGGAACGCCAACGACCTCCCGTGGGACACCTCGGTGGACCAGGCCGCGGTGGCGACCGCCAACCGTGCGCAGAACGCCAACATCTTCGACGGCCACGACGTGCGGGGCACGCCGGTCGAGTCCTGGGGTGAGGACGAGTGGACCCAGCATGCGATCGAGTCCCAGAACTGGACGCTGTCGCAGTTCATGCACGGTGAGCAGGGTGCGCTGATCTGCACCGCGCAGATCGTCGAGACCGTTCCGTGGATCGACGCGAAGTACTACGCCGCGACCCAGGTGATGGACGAGGCCCGCCACGTGGAGGTCTTCGCGCGGTACCTCAACGAGAAGCTGTCCGGGCACTATCCGATCAACGCCCACCTCAAGATGCTCCTCGACGACATCATCGCCGACAACCGCTGGGACATGACCTACCTGGGCATGCAGATCATGGTCGAGGGCCTCGCCCTGGCGTCGTTCGGTTTCATGCACCAGATGACCACGGAGCCGTTGCTCAAGCAGATGCTGCGCTACGTCATGAGCGACGAGGCGCGCCACGTCGCGTTCGGGGTCATCTCGCTGCAGGAGTTCTACACCCAGCTCACCGCCGCGGAGATCCGTGAGCGCCAGGAGTTCGCGTTCGAGGCCGCGGTGCGCATGCGCGACCGGTTCCTCCAGCAGGAGGTGTGGGAGCGCATGGGTGTCGACGTGCGCGAGATGGTGCACGTCACCCTCGGGGCACCCGATCGGCCCCTGTTCCAGAGCATGCTGTTCTCGAAGATCGTGCCGAACTGCAAGAAGCTCGGTCTGCTCGACGCCGCCGACGGCTGGCTCCGGCACCGGTTCACCGAGCTCGGCGTGATCCAGTTCGAGGACTGGGCCGACACGAGCGAGGAGTACACCGCGCTCGACGAGGTCGCACGCGACCGGGCCGGCGTGTGAGGCGGGCGCCGACGCCCCCTCGGGCTCGGCGCAGTAGCCTCACGCCGTGACCGAGCCCGTTCGCGTCGTCTTCCTCGGCGGGTTGGGCGAGATCGGGCGGAACTGCTTCTGCCTCGAGGTCGGCGGCCGCATCCTCGTCGTCGACTGCGGGCTCATGTTCCCCGACGCCGACATGCCCGGCGTCGACCTCGTGCTGCCGGACTTCACCTACCTCCGTGAGAACGCGGCGCGCGTCGACGGGGTCGTGATCACCCACGGGCACGAGGACCACACGGGCGGGCTGACGTACCTGCTCCGCGACGTCCCGACGCCGATCTTCGGGTCACGCCTGGCGCTCGGCCTCGCCCGGAACCGCATCGAGGAAGCCGGCCTGCTCGGCCGGACCGAGCTGGTTCCCGTGCACGACGGCGACCGGATCGACATCGGGCCCTTCGACGTGGAGTTCGTGCCGATCGCCCATTCGGTGCCGCACGCGTTCGCCACCGCGTACCGCACCCCGGCGGGGACCGTCCTCCACACCGGCGACTTCAAGCTCGACCTCACGCCCTTCGACGGCCGCATGACCGACCTGGCGCGCCTCGGCCAGATCGCCGGTGAGGGCGTGCGGCTGCTGCTCTCCGACTCGACGAACGCCGAGCGCCCGGGCTTCACCCCCTCGGAGACCACCGTGGGTCCCGTGATCCACGACATCCTGCGCGACCGTCCCGATCGGCGGGTGATCGTCGCGAGCTTCTCGTCACACCTCCACCGGGTCGCGCAGGTCGTGGCGGCGGCTCGGGCGAACGGCCGCAAGGTGGCGTTCGTCGGGCGGTCGATGCTGCAGAACACCGCCCTCGCCCGCGAGCTCGGGATGCTCGACCTCCCGTCCGCCGACGTCATCGACATCGACGAGGTCGCGCGCTTCGCCCCGGGCGACGTGTGCGTGGTGTGCACCGGCTCCCAGGGTGAGCCGATGAGCGCGCTCAGCCTCATGGCCGCCCACGAGCACAAGCACCTGAAGGTGAGCGCCGACGACGTGGTGGTCATCTCGGCCCACGCGATCCCCGGGAACGAGGCCAACGTCGCACGCGTGATCGACGCACTGCACCGCGCGGGTGCCGACGTGATCCACGAGCGCACCGCGGCGGTGCACGTCTCGGGTCACGCGTCCCAAGAGGAGCTGAAGTTCATGCTCTCCCTCGTGCGACCGGACTGGTTCATCCCGCTGCACGGTGAGTTCCGCCACCTCGTCCACCACGCGCGCCTCGCGACGGCGGTGGGCATCGCCCAGGAGCGGGTCCTGCTGTGCGTCGACGGCGACGCCGTGACGCTCGGCCCCGACGCGCTCGAGGTGCAGCGGCGCGCGGTGCCTGCCGGCTACCAGTACGTCGACGGCATCATGGACGACATCTCCGTCGGGGTGCTGCGGGACCGGCGAAACCTCGGGGAGGAGGGGATGGTCGTGGTCATCGTCACCGTCGATGCCGCGACGGGCGACCTGGTGACGGGGCCGGAGATCGTCACCCGTGGCTGGGTCTACGAGGCCGAGGCCGCCGATCTCATCGAGGAGGCCAAGGCCGAGGTCCGGACCTCGCTCGCGGAGGCCGCGGCCGAGGGTGCCACCGACTTCGAGACGCTCCGGCGCCACACCCGGCGCGCGCTCGGGCGCTTCATCCAGGCACGCACGCGCCGCCGACCGGCGATCATCCCGGTCGTGTTGGAGGTCTGATCCGATCCGAGCCCGAAGGGCCCGAGGAGCGATGCTGTGACGATGATCCGGGACTGGTCGGGCTTCATCGGCGGTCGCCGCGCGCTCATCAGCGGCGCCGGTGCGGGCATCGGGCGCGCGATCGCGATCCAGATGGCGCGCGCCGGGGCGATGGTCTGGGTGAACGACCGGTTCCTCGACCGGGCGGAGTCGGTCGTCGACGAGATCGAGGCCGAGGGCTCCGCCGCGAAGCCGGTCGTGGGTGACGTCACCGAGATCGACTCCGTGCGCGAGATGCTGCGGGTCACCGGTCCGGTGGACATCCTGGTCAACAACGCCGGGACCGGTGTGCGGGCGTTCCGGGAGGGGATCATCCAGCTCGCCCCCTTCGTGGAGACCGCGCCCGACGACTGGGACCCGGTGATGCGGGTGAACCTCTACGGCGTGCTGCACATGACCCACGCCTACCTGCCGGGCATGCTGGAGCAGCGATGGGGGCGCGTGCTCACGATCATCTCCGACGCAGGGCGCCGGGGTGAGCGAGGCCAGGTGGTCTACGGGGCGGCGAAGGCTGCGGCCGCCGGGTTCACCCGGGGTCTCGCCCAGGAGGTGGGTCGGTCGGGGATCACCGTGAACTGCATCTCGCTGGGCACCATCCGCCACGCGGACATGGCGCGGGCGCTCGACGCGGACCCCGAGCGGGAGGCTGCGCTCACCCGCCCCTATCCGATGGGCCGCCTCGGGCGGGTGGAGGATCCGGCACCGCTCGCGGTGCTGCTGTGCAGCGACGCGGCGGAGTGGATCACCGGCCAGGTGTACCCCGTCGACGGCGGCTACGCCCCGTCGCCGTAGCGGACGGGCCCACACGCGGCCCGGATGGAAGCACTGTGGCGGATGTGGGTGCTGTTAGCGTTGGGGGATGGCGACTCGCACGGCGGCACGGCGGTCCAGCGCGTCCCGCAACCGGGGCTCGGCCAAGACCTCCGGGGGTCGCGGCGGTCGCGCCGGGGGGTCCGGCTCGCGTTCGGGTGCTCGGTCGTCCCGCCGCACTCCCGAGCAGCCGGAGCGCGCCTCGGAGTGGCGCCGACGCCGCCACGAGGCCCGTCACCAGCTCCGGGGCCACGGGCCCGACGCGGCGGCCATCACCCTCCTGATCGTCGGGGTCCTCACCGCCCTCGGCCTGGCGGGTGACGCAGCCGGGGGCGTCGGGCGCGGGCTGGCCTCGGTGTCGGGCGCGCTCTTCGGCCTGGCCCGCTACGCGGTGCCGTTCGTGACGATCGGGCTCGCGATCCTGTGCTTCTTCTGGCGTCCCGGAGCGGAGGTGCCCCTGGCCGCGGTCGAGGCCGCGGAGTCCGGTGCCGACGAGCCGGTGCCCGTGCCGCGCCCGGCAGCGCCGTGGCGGGTGGTGACCGGGCTCGCGCTCCTCGCGATCGCCGCGCTCGGGATCCTCGACCTCGCGACCGGGGCACCACCGCTCGACGCGCCGCTCGGCGATCTCCGCGACGCCGCGGGGATCCTCGGAGCGCTCGTCGGTGCGCCACTCGTGGCGATCGCCGGGACCGCCGGCGCCGCGGTGATCCTCGGCGGGATCGCGCTGCTCGGGGCACTGCTCGCCCCGGGCGTCCCGATGCGGCGCGTCGTGGGCGGGCTCGTCGGGGGCCTGGCCGCGGCACTGCGCTGGACCGGGCAGCGCGTCCGCTCGTTCGGCGATCTGGCCCCCGACGCTGAGCTCGGTGGCGGTGCGGGGAGCGTCGACGCCGGCGCCGGTCCCGTGGACGAGGACGCGACGGCGGTCGCGGAGGCTCCGAGCGGGTTCCACGACGCGGACACCGGTGATCCCGCAGGTTCGGGCGGGTACGGCGACGATCCGCCGGCCGGTGGGTACGACGACGATGCTCCCGGCGGCGAGCCCGGCTCCGACGATGCTCTCGACGCGGGACCCACCGGGCTCCCGGCGGTCGCGCTCTACGACGTCGAGGCCGACCCGCCGGCCGGCGTGATCGACGCCGGCCCGGGCAAGCAGATGGCGATCGACCTGGGCCCGGCGGGGAGACCCGGCGTCTGGAAGCTGCC
>BTUT01000258.1:0-5044 GCA_045862935.1 Acidimicrobiia bacterium | reverse complement strand
GGATGCCCTCGACTCCGACGGCCGCGAGGCGCGGGTCGCGGGCGAGCATCTGCTCGCCGAACGCAACCAGCGTCTCGTACAGCTTGGGGTCGAGCGCCGGGTCGTCGTCGTCGAAGGTCGCGATCCAGTCGTCATCGCTCGCGAGCCCCAGGAGCCGCTCCATCCCCCGCGCGATCCCGCCCGCCGGACCGAGGTTCTCGGGAGCCGCGACGTACTCCGCGCGGGGGAAGGTGGCGAGGACGAGGTCGCGCGTCTCGGGCGTCGGGTCGTTGTCCACGACCACGAGGTGCTCGATCGGCAACGTCTGGCGGGCGAGGGCGTCGAGGCTGACCGCGAGCTGCTCGGCTCGGCGATAGGTGACCAGGACACCGAAGACCCGGCGTGGTCGACCGTCGGTCCTCATCAACGCCTCAGCACCTTCTCCGCGGGGATCCATGACCGACGCGCGCCGAGTCCACCGTCGGGTTTCGAGGACGGGCCGAGTATAGAATCGACCAGGTGGCGCAACCTGAGCCGAGCACGCTGGAGCTTCGCGACTACCTGCGGGTCCTGTGGCGCCGCAAGTGGACCATCATCATCACGGTGATCGTGTGCGTCGGCGCCGCGCTGACGATGTCGATGACCCGCTCCGACGTCTACTCGGTCGGGACGAAGGTCCTGCTCGAGCGACGACTCGTCGACGCCCTCTTCGTCCCCACCGAGCAGCAGGGCCAGGGCGTCGACTCCGAACGGCGGCGAGCGAACGAGATCCAGATCATGGCCAGCCCCACGGTCCGGGAGCAGGTGAAGGACAAGCTCGACCGCGACCCGGACCCGGTCGAATTCGTCTCGCTCCCCGGCACCGACGTGATCAACATCGTTGCGCGCGGCGCCGACCCCAAGGAGATCGCCGAGACCGCGAACACCTATGCGCAGACCTACCTCGAGGTCCGCACCCAGCTCACCGTCGACGAGCTCAACCAAGCGGCCGCGCAGCTCCAGACCCGCGTCGACGAGGTCAACAAGCAGATCGCCGACGTCGACGGGAGCCTCATCGCGCTGCCACCCGCGCCGCAGCTCACCACGCCGGAAGGCCGACCCCTCACCCCGACCGATCCGCGCATCACGGAGCGGAACACGCTCCTCGAGCAGCGTGCGGCGTACGCCGACGAGATCAAGAAGATGCAGGTCGGCGTCTCGGTCGCGCAGCAGGGCGGCGCCAAGGTCCTCGCCGAAGCCCTGCCGCCGAGCAAGCCGATCAACCAGACGCCCACCCGCAACCTCCTCGCCGGGCTGGCGATCGGCCTCGTCCTCGGCATCGCCCTCGCGTTCCTCCGCGAGCACCTCGACGACACGGTGAAGACCAAGGACGACGCCGAGACCGCCACCGGCCTCACGGTCGTCGGGATCGTGCCATCGATCCCCGAGTGGAAGAAGCGCGACGCGACGCCGCTCATCTCGATGATGCAACCGCGCTCGCCCGCCGCCGAGGCCTACCGCTCGGTGCGAACATCGATCGAGTTCATGAGCCTCGACCAGCCGGTCGGCAGCGTCCAGGTGACGAGCGCGCTCGCGGGCGAGGGCAAGACGAGCACGCTCGCGAACCTCGCGGTCGCGTTCGCCCGCGCCGGTCAGCGGGTCATCGTCCTGTGCTGCGACCTCCGCCGTCCGCGCGTGCACGAGTTCTTCGGGCTCACGAACCGCGTCGGCTTCACCTCGGTCCTCCTCGGTGACAGCCCGGTGGGTGCCGCGGTCCAGAGCGCGAGCAAGGACCTCCCCATCGGGCTCATGGCGTCCGGCCCGCTGCCCCCGAACCCCGCAGAGCTGCTCGCCTCGAAGCGCGCGGTCGACGTCGTGGAGGAGCTCGACCGGCGCTGCGACCTCCTGCTCATCGACAGCCCTCCCGTGCTCCCGGTCACCGACGCGCTCGTGATCTCCGGTCTGGTCGACGGCGTCCTGCTCGTGGCCAACGCCGGATCCTCCACGAAGCGCGGCCTGAAGCGTGCGACGGAGCTGCTCCACCAGGTCGAGGCACCGATGATCGGCACCATCCTCACCGGCGTCGAGTCGAAGCACGAGTACAGCTACGTGTACGGCGACAACCGCTACTACCTCGACACCCCGGCGCCCGAGCAGCCCGCCAAGGAGAGCGCCTCCCAGAAGAACGGGCGTCAGGGGACTCGGTCGGGCGTCCGAGCCGCCCGCTGACGGCAAGGGCCGGCGGCCCATGTCGACCCGTCCCCACCTCGTGCGCGAGCGAGACGCCCAGGTCGCCCCCATCAGCCCCGTCCATCCGACCGCGGGGCGGCGGGCGCCGGTCTGGGTGCTCACGGTCTACCTGCTGTGCGCGCTCGCGTACTTCGCGCTCTTCCTCGTGGCGATCCGCGACGCCGACCGCGAGCTCCTCCAGGCCCTGACCATCGCGCCCATCCTCGTCGGCCTCACGATCCCCATCGCCCTGCGGATGGCGCGCACCGAGCGTGATGCCACCCTCTTCAGCATCGTGATGGCCGGTCTGGTCCTGAAGCTGGTCACGGCCGTCGTGCGCTTCTACATCGCGTTCGACGTGTACGGCGGCTTCACCGACGCGCTCGGCTACCACCTGGCGGGGAAGTCCCTCGCGCCCGACTACCGCCAGCTCATCTTCACCACCGACGCCGGGGGCGCCGCGGGCACGAAGTTCGTCAACATCCTCACCGGCGTCACCTACGCGATCTTCGGCACCTCACGCATCGTGGGTTTCCTCGTCTTCGCCTGGGTCGGGTTCCTCGGGCTGCTGCTCCTCGCGCGGGCGTTTCGCATCGGCGTCCCCAACGGCGACGGTCGCCGCTACCTGATCCTGTGCCTGTTCCTGCCCTCCCTCCTCTACTGGCCATCGGCGATCGGCAAGGAAGCGTGGATGCTGCTCGCCATCGGGCTGGCCGCCTACGGCATGGCCGGGATCTCGCAGCGGCGGGCCCGCGGCACGCTGGCGCTCCTGGGGGGCATCGCCGCGATGCTGCCCGTCCGCCCGCACGTCGCGCTCGTGGTGTGCGTGGCCCTCGTCTTCGCCCTGTTGGTGCGCAGGGTCCCGGCGCACTCCTACGCCGCCCCGATGTTCCGGGTGCTCGGGTTGGCCCTCCTCCTCGTGCTCGGGCTGTTCCTCATGGCGCGCACCGAGTCCTTCCTCGGCCCCAAGCTCACGGCCGAGGGCATCGTCGCCCAGATCGAGGCGACGAGTGAACGTACGAGCGAGGCCGGCTCGGCCTTCACCCCGGTCACCGTGAAGACACCGCTCGACATGCCGCTGGCGACGGTGACCGTCCTGTTCCGGCCGTTCCCGTTCGAGGCGTCGAACCTCCAGGCGCTCCTCACGGCCGCGGAGTCGGTCGTGCTCCTCGCGCTCGTCGTCGGCGCGCGCCAGCGCTTGAGATCGATCCCCCGCTTGGTCCGGACGAACCTCTACGTCGCCTTCTCCACGGGATTCCTCCTGGCCTTCGTCTTCGCGTTCTCGGGCTTCGCCAACTTCGGGGTGCTGGCGCGCCAGCGCGTCCAGGTGCTCCCGTTCGTGCTCGTGTTCCTGGCCATCCCGAGGTTCCAGGACCTGGTGAGCGCGACGACCGGGGAGGTGCGGGCGAGCTCGGACGGCGCTGGGACCCCTCACCGCACCGCGGGTCCGCCCGGTGGGGTTCGCCGGCGCAGCCGCCGCCCGTACGTCGATCCTCAGCCGAGGGTCGCAGTGTCGTCGGCCCCGCCGGGTTCTCCGGTGACCGCGCCACCCCGCCGAGGTCGCTGAAACGCCGCGCGCTGGACCCACGACGACGCACGCCCCGGTCCTCGTAGCATCGCCCGGTGCCCCTCGCTGACCTGCTCGACGACCAGGGGTTCCAGGCCGGGTTGGCCGTCGGAGCGGCCGCGCTGGCCGTGACCTGGGTCGTGCTCGCGCCGGCCCGGGCGGTGACCCGGCGGGCGACGGTGCCCGTCGCCGGCCTGGTGATGGCGACCGCGGGCGTCGTCGCGCTCGACCGTGCGGACGCGGTGACGTTGCTGAGTGATCGCCTGGTGGCCGGGCTGGTCCTCCTCGCGCTCGTGCCCGTGCTCACCCGGATCACGCTCGGACGCCGCCGGGACACCACGGCCTGGAGTCCGTTCACGATTGCGGCCGGGACGGCACTCGCGGCGGTCCCGGGGGCGTGGGTCGTCGCGTCGGCCGCATCACGGGTCAACGACCGGGACTGGATCCCGGCGCTCGTGCTCGTCACCACGGTGTTGGGCGGCACGCTCGTCGTCGACTTCGACCGCGCGAACGCTCGGGCCGGGCTCGGGCCAGTGCTGCTCGCCCTGGGCACGTTCGGCATGTACACCACCCTGCCCGACACCGAGGAGATCGCGGCGCTCGTGGGGGTGAGCCTCCCCCTCGTCCTCTTGGCCTGGCCGGTGGCCATGACCGCGTTGGGGGTCGGGTCCTACCCTGCGGTCGGGCTGCTGTGCTGGGTGGCCGCCGTCGACGGACGGGGACGACCGGGTGCCGCGATCGGCGCGACCGCGTGCCTCGGGGTGCTCCTCGTGGAGCCTGTCGTCCGCCGAGCACTCGGCGCCCGGGTCAGAACCGCCCCTCGACCGGTGTCGTGGGGGGCCGTCGCCCTCACCGCGATCCAGGCCGCGACCGTCGCCGCCGCCGCGCGGATCGCCGGGCTCGAGACGTCCACCGTGAGGGCCGTCGCCGCTGCTGGGGTCATCCTCGTCGTCTCGGCGCTCGGGGTGGCCCTGTGCCAGGCACCGTGGCACCGCAGGAGCCCTGCGCCGTCCTCGTGACCGCCATCTCGTAGGATGTCACCCGCATGAGCAAGCGGCGGCCGACGGTCGGCAGAGGCCCGAGCACCGCCCCACCGGCGGCTGAACCCCCGGGGCCCACCACCCAATCCAAGTTCGACCAGGCGCAGGACCTCCTGCAATCGGCCCTCGAGGAGATCCGCGCGCCGGTCGGAACGCACTCCGCACGCGACGAGCCCCCCGCCGTGGTGGCGGGCGAGCCCCGGGCGACGTCCCGATCCCGCCGCGACCCCGGGGCGGGCGCGCCCGCCCG
>BTUT01000257.1:0-5056 GCA_045862935.1 Acidimicrobiia bacterium | reverse complement strand
CGGGTGCGGCCCGCGCCGCCTTGGCGATCAGATCGGGCCGGCTCGCCGGCACCGTCAGGAGGCTCCGCATCCGTGTGGGTCGCGTCACGACCGCAGCTCCGCGATCGATCGGAAGTGGGCGAGGGCCTCGGGGTTCGCCAGCGCTTCGGTGTTCACCACCGGGCGGCCGTGCACGACGTCGCGCACCGCGAGCTCACTCAGCTTGTTGCTGCGGGTGCGCGGGAGGTCGGGCACGGCCACGATCTTCGCCGGGACGTGGCGCGGCGAGGCACCCGTGCGGATCCGGCGCCGGATCTCGGCCTGCAGCGCGTCGGTCAGCTCGGCCCCGGGCGCGAGCACGACGAACAGCACGATGCGGGTGTCGCCCTCCCACTCCTGCCCGATCACGAGGCAGTCGGCCACCTCGGGCATCGTCTCCACCTGGCGCGTGATCTCGGCGGTGCCGATGCGGACGCCACCGGGATTCAACGTCGCGTCGGACCGGCCGTGGATCACCATGCCGCCGTGCTCCGTCCACTCCGCGAAGTCCCCCTGGTGCCACGCCCCGGGGAACCGGGAGAAGTACGTGGCCCGCAAGCGGGCGTCGCCCGGATCGTCCCACAGGCGCAGGGGCATCGACGGGAACGCGGACCGGCACACGAGCTCGCCCCGCTCGCCCGGCCCGAGGTCGGCACCGTCGTCGCCCACCACTGCGATCGCCATCCCCGGCGACGGAGCCTGGATCTCGCCCGCCCACACGGGTCCGGTCGGGTCCCCGCCCACGAGGCACCCACAGAGGTCGGTGCCACCCGAGATCGACGCGAGGTGCACGTCGGCCTTCACCGCGTCGTAGACGTACTCGAAGCCCTCGGGCAGCAGCGGCGACCCGGTGGAGGTGATGGTGCGCACGCTCGCGAGGGAGTGGGTGCCGGCCGGCCGCACCCCCGCGCGGCGCAGCTCGTCGAGGAACCGGGCCGACGTCCCGAACAGCGTGATCCCGAGCTCGTCGACGAGGTCGAGCAGCGCGTCGCGCGTCGGGAACCCGGGTGAGCCGTCGTAGGCCACCACCGTGGCGCCGCTCGCGAGCACCGACGCGAGCCAGTTCCACATCATCCAGCCCGCGGTCGTGAAGTAGCAGACGCGGTCGCCGGCCCGGATGTCGCACTGCAGCTGCTGCTCCGACAGGTGCTTGAGCAGCACACCCCCCGCGCGGTGCACGATGCACTTCGGCGCGCCGGTGGTGCCCGACGAGTACAGGACGTACCACGGGTGGTCGAACCGCAGCGGGACGAGGTCGACGGCGCGTGCCTCGTGCGGCTCGAGCCAGGCGCGCCACGTGATCGCGCCGGGCACGTCGTCGATCGCGGGATCGTCGTCGAGGTACTCCAGCACCACGACGGTGCGCACCGACGCGAGCCGCCCACGGATCTCGGCCAGCCTCCCGAGGCAGTCGAACGACCTCCCCGAGTACCGGTAGCCGTCGCACGCGACCAGCACCGCGGGCGCCACCTGCCCGAACCGGTCGACCACGCCCTCGGTCCCGAAGTCCGGCGAGGTCGACGTGAAGACGGCCCCGATGCTCGCGGCGGCGAGCATCAGCGCGTACGTCTCCGCAGCGTTGGGCATCCACGCGGCGACCCGGTCACCGGCGCGGACCCCCGCCGCGTCGAGTGCCTGCTGGACGCGCGAGACCAGCGCGTGGAGCTCGGCGCGGGTGAGCGAGCGACGCAGGCCGTCCTCGCGCGCGAACACGATCGCGGGCTCGGAGGACGGCGCGCCGAGCAGGGCCCCGGCGACGTTCAGCTCGGCGTCGGGGAAGAACCGGCTCCGCCAGAACGGCTCCGCGGGCTCGATCACGCGGTCGCTCCCGCGGTCGCCCGGAACCCCGCCGAAGTCCCAGACGGCGGACCAGAACCCCGCCGGGTCGGACACCGACCACTCGTGCAGCCCCGGGTAGCCGTCGAACGCCGGCGCACCCCGGCCCCGGGCGAGGCGGGCGAAGGCCACGAGCCGGCTGGCCGCCACCCGGTCCGTGGACGGCACCCAGAGCGGTCCGCCGCGGCTCACGGGCTCGGCGGGCACCGGAACATGAGCGCGTTGCGACGAGCCCGGCACACGAGGATCTCGTCCTGGTTGAACGCCCGGTGCTCGAACGTCACGATGCCCGCATCGGGCCGGGACCCGGAGGGCCGCGCCGCGACGACCTCGGTCTCGGCGTGGAGCGTGTCGCCGCAGAAGACCGGCGCGGGGAACGTGACCTCCTCGAACCCGAGGTTCGCGACCGTGGTGCCGTGCGTGGTCTCGAGCACCGACAGGCCGACGAGCAGCGCGAGGGTGAACATGCTGTTCACGAGCGGCCGACCGAACTCCGTGCCCGCGGCGTACTCGGCGTCGAGGTGCAGGCGCGCCGGGTTCAGGGTGAGCGTGGTGAGGAGCAGGTTGTCGGTCTCGGTGACGGTGCGGGTGAGCGCGTGGGCCACGACCAGGCCCACCTCGAGCTCCTCGAACCACTTGCCGTGGTGGGGCGCCGACCGGGCCACGCGGCCTCCTCGGGTGATCGTCGGGGGTGACCTGACACGAGCGAGAACGTCGTTTACACTCCCCGGGAACTTTATTCCTCAGAGGGGGGAACATGCTCCGAACCACCCGTGCCCGGATGCCCCGGATGCCCCGGACCGCCCGGACGCCCCGGACGCAGCGCGCGCTCGCGACCTCCGTCGCCGTGGCCGTCGCGCTCAGTGTCTCGGCCCTCTCCGCCGGCAGCGCCGGCGCGGCGGCACCGGCCCAGAAGGCCGACAAGAGCGCCGTGCTGCGCTACGCCGTCGACCTCGCCGCCCAGGGCGGCGTGCAGTTCGACCCGGCGAACCAGACCAACAACCCGGCCGCGTCCTCGTGGATGGGCATGATCTACGACACGATGATCCACCCGACCGCGGACGGCAAGGGCACGCCGGGCCTGGCCGCGAAGTGGTCGACCCCCGATGCCCAGACGGTGGAGATCACCCTGAAGCCCGGCCTGAAGTTCACGGACGGGAACGCCCTGAACGCGGCCGCGGTGAAGGCCGCATGGGAGCGGGTGGTCGCCGCGAACCTGCTCATCACGCCGCCGGCGGTCAAGGCCATCTCCTCGATCGAGGTGATCGACGACCTGAACCTGCGGGTCAAGCTCAGCCAGCCGCTCGCCAGCGCGTTCGTGAGCACCGAGATGATCAACGCGCAGGCGCTCGGCGTGCCCTCCCCCGCGGCGATCGCCGCGGGGACGCTGAACTCCAAGCCCGTCGGGGCCGGGCCCTACCAGTTCCAGAGCTTCACGCCCGACCAGAAGATCACCCTGACCCGCAACCCCGGCTACCACGACAAGAAGTTCCAGAAGCTCGGCGGGATCGAGTGGGTCCAGGCCGCGTACGGCCAGCCCCAGATCGCCGCGCTCCAGGGCGACGCGGCCGACCTCATCTGGAACATGACCGCGGACACGGTCGAGACGCTCGAGCGCGACGGCTTCGTCGTCACCTCGAAGCCCGGCGTGCGGGTGTTCGACATCGGCCTGTGCGTGAGCGAGGGACCGCTCGCGAAGCCCCAGGCGCGCCAGGCCATCCAGTGGGCCATCGACCGGGCGTCGATCAACGCCGCCGCCGTGGCCGACAAGGGCACGCCGACGGTCCAGCTCCTCACCGAGGCGTCGCCGTTCTACAACAAGAAGTTCGAGAAGACCTACAAGTACAACGTGAAGAAGGCCAAGGCGCTCCTGAAGGAGGCCGGTGTCGCCGAGGGCACCACGCTCCGGGGGCTCGTGCCCACCGCCGTGCCCCAGCCCACCATCGCCGAGGTCGTCCAGCAGCAGCTCGAGGACGTCGGGCTCAAGCTCGAGATCACCCAGTCCACGAACGTTCCCGCCGACGCGACGCGCCTGCGCCCCGACATGACGTTCGTGGCGATGGACTCGAACATCGCGCAGTTCGGCATCAACCAGACGAGCACGCTCAACGTGTGCGGTTGGAACAACCCGACCGCGAAGGCCGCCTACGCCACGGGGCGTGACGGCACGAAGTCGGACGCCGAGCGCCAGAAGGCGTGGGACGACCTCACCCAGATCCTGCTCGACGAGTCGCCGTTCGTGTTCTCGGTGGTCTCCCCGCTCCTCGCCGCGTCCACCAAGAACGTCAGGGGCATCGACGTCATCGACAGCACCTACGGGCCGTATCTCGGGTCCATCTCGATGACGAAGTAGGCGACGGCGTGCCGGCGCCCGGTCACCCGGGCGTCGGCTCGCGCTCCCCGGCGGTCCCCAGGGTGGAGACGGGCGCCCCCGCGAGCGTGGGACCCCGGGTGTGCAGGTGGCACCGGGCTCGCACCCCGTCGGGCGCGACGTACTCGGGCGGCTCCTCCTCGGCACAGACGTCCATCACGTAGGGGCACCGGGTGCGGAAGCGACAGCCCGAGGGCGGGTTCGCGGGCGACGGGATCTCGCCGCGCAGCACGAGACGCGCGCGCGAGCGCTGCACACGCGGGTTCGGCACCGGGATCGCGGAGAGCAGCGCCTGGGTGTACGGGTGGCGCGGCGCGGCGTACAGGGTCGCGGCCGGTCCGTCCTCGACGAGGTGCCCGAGGTACATCACGGCGATGCGGTCGCTCACGTGGCGCACCACGGCGAGGTCGTGTGCGATGAAGAGGAAGGCGAGACCGAGGTCGCGCTGCAGGTCCCCGAGGAGATTGATGACCTGCGCCTGGGTCGAGACGTCGAGCGCGCTCACGGGCTCGTCCATGACCACGAGGCGCGGGTTGGTGGTGAGCGCCCGGGCGATCCCGGCGCGCTGCAGCTGCCCGCCGGAGAGCTCACGGGGATACCGCTGGAGGTGCTCGGCCGGGAGCCCGACACGCTCGAACAGCTCGGTCGCCCGAGCCTCTCGCTCCGTGCGCTTCATCCCCAGCGCGAGCAGCGGCTCGACGACGCTGTCGAGCACGGTGGCCTGGGGATCGAACGACGAGTACGGGTCCTGGAAGACGAGCTGCATCTGGTTGCGCAGCCTCCGGAGGGCCTCGCCGCGCGCGGCGGCGATGTCCTCCCCCTCGAAGAGCA
>BTUT01000256.1:0-5083 GCA_045862935.1 Acidimicrobiia bacterium | reverse complement strand
CGACGACGGCGGCGCGCAGGGCGCGGCCGCGTTGCTCGGCAACGTCGATGTGGACTCGCTCGTCGCACCCGATGGCACGTTCAGCTTCGACGTCGAGCACCCCGACGCGGCCCGGGTCATCGTGCGCCAGTACTTCCACGACCGGGCCACCCAGGCCCAGGGGAGCTGGAGCATCGAGGGCCTCGACGTACCCGCCTCGCCGCCCTCCCTGCCGACGTCGGCCGAGGTGGCCAACCAGCTGCAGGACGTGGCCCGTTCACTCGGGTGGACCGCTTCCCTCAACCATCTCTGGGGCGCCGAGCACCGCGCCACACCGAACCGGCTGGTACAGCAGTCGGCTGCGGAGATCGTCGCCGCGATCCCGAACCCCGATGTCACGTACGCCTTCGGCTGGTGGCGCATCGCCGAGGGCGAGGCTCTCGTGGTGGAGCACACCCCACCCGAACGTTGCCGCTACTGGGGCCTCCAGCTCTGCGACCGCTGGTTCCAGTGCTACCCCGACCGGCGCGCGAACCTCAACGACCAGCAGGTCGCGCGCGAGCCCGACGGATCCGTGCGCTTCGTGATCGCCGGGAGCGACCCCGGCCACCCGAACTGGCTCGACACGAGCGGGCACCACACCGGGATCATGTTCTTCCGCTGGCTGCACGTCGCCGATCCCGCGCTGCCGACCGTTCGCGTCGTCACCCTCGAGTCGTTGCGTTGACGTCGGCGGCGCAGCCCAGTCCGACCGAGCCGCTCGGCGGGGCCCGCACGATCTGGGAGCTGATCGACCGCCGCGCCGCGGCCACACCCGAACGGCGCGCCTTCTTCGACGAGCACGGGCGCAGCGTCACCTTCGCCGAGCTGCGCGCCGCGATCGAGCGCACGGCTGCCGGGCTGCTCGCACTGGGCATCGGCGGCGGCACCACGGTGTCGTGGCAGCTCCCGACGCGCATCGAGACCGTCGTCATCTCCACCGCGCTCGCGCGCCTCGGCGCGGTGCAGAACCCCATCATCCCGATCTACGGCGCGCGTGAGGTCGGCGCCATGCTCGACCAGGCGGCGTCGGAGTGGCTCGTGGTCCCCGGCGTCTGGCACGGGGTCGACTACCCCGCGATGGCCGAGCAGCTCTGCGCGGCCAGTCGCCACGGGTGCGCGCCGCTGGTGGTCACCGCCCGCCTCGGCGAGCCCGGGTTCCCCGACGGCGACCCGAGCACGCTCCCCGAACCGCCCAGCCCGCCGACCGACCCGGGCACGGACCCCGTGACCTGGGTCTACACCACCTCGGGGACCACCGCACTGCCCAAGGGCGTGCTGCACACCGACGCGACCCTGATCGCGGGCGGCCTGGGCCTGGGCCGGGCGCTCGCCACCGCACCCGACGACGTCGGCCTCTTCGGCGTGCCGTGGGCCCACATCGCGGGGCCCGACTGGCTGGTGATGATGTCGGCATGGGGCATCCCGACGGTCCTCATGGAGACGTTCGTGCCCGAGCGCGCGGTGGAGCTGTTCCGCGAGCACGGCGTCACGATGACCGGGGGCGCCACCGCGCTCTACCAGGCGCTCCTCGCGGTCCAGCGCACCCGACCCGGCGAGCCGATCGCGCCCAGCTTGCGCGCGCTGATGGGTGGTGGCGGGCCGAAGCCACCCGAGATCTACTTCGAGACCCTGCGCGAGATGGGCACGCGGATCCTCCACGGCTACGGGATGACCGAGTGCCCGATGATCACGATGGGCCGTCCCACCGACACCGACGAGCAGCTCGCCTACTCCGACGGCCTCCCGGTCGCCGGGTGCGAGGTGGAGATCGTGGGTGGCGACGGCGCGCCCGCGCCGCGCGGTGTCGAAGGTGCGATCCGCGTGCGCGGACCAATGCTGTTCCGCGGCTACCTCGACCCTGCACAGACCGCGGAGGCGATGGACGCCGACGGGTTCTTCGTGACCGGCGACCTCGGCGTGCTGCGGGCGGATGGTCACGTCACCGTGACCGGCCGCACGAAGGACGTCATCATCCGCAAGGGCGAGAACGTCGGCGCGCAGGAGGTGGAATCGGTCGTCTACGAGCACCCGAGCGTCGGCGCGGTCGCGGTGATCGGGCTCCCCGATCGCGAACGTGGTGAGCGCGTGTGCGCGGTGGTGGAGCTCGTGTCGGGCGCGCCGCATCCGACACTCCAGGACGTGCAGGACCACTGCCGCGCGGCCGGGCTCTCGCGACGCAAGTGGCCCGAGCAGCGCGAGATCGTCGACGCCCTGCCGCGCAACCCGACGATGAAGATCCTGAAGTACCGGCTCCGCGCGCAGCTGGCGGACGCGGAGAGCGCCGAATGAAGGAGCCTCGCCCAAGCAACCGAGAAATGGGCGTGAGCGGGGAGCCCGATCCGGTGCGGGGTGTCGACAACCGCGCGAACCGATCGCTACCCTCCGCGTCGGGCAAGGTCCGCCCGCCCAGGCTGACCTCACGAAGAGAGGAACGGCTGGATGACCGTTCGTCGGTGGCTCGTGCGGCACGTGCTCGCAGTCTCCGTCGCCGCGGGATCGACCACGCTCGTGCTCCCGGCGGGCGCCCAGACGCCGCCGACCGGGTCGCGCTCCCCGGTGACGCTCGTGCCCGCCACGACCGGTCGGGGCACACCTCCGAGCACCCCGCCGTCCTTCGACGATCCGGCCGAGCGGGCCGGCCTCTTGATCACCGCGGACCTCCCGCCCGGATACGCCATCGACAAGGTCCGCACCGAGATCGGTCGCCCCGTGAGCACCCTGGTGGTGGACGACTGCGAGATGGGGTCGGAGGCCTTCGACGGGAAGCCACCGACGTTGGCCACCGAGGTGTTCGCGAACGCGATCACCCGCAGTGGCGGCGCCGAGAACCTGTTCACGTTCCCGTCGACCGACACAGCCCACGACTACTACGGCGAGTACGCGGAGGGACTCAGCGATCTGACGAAGTGCAACCGCGCCCTCGCGCCCGACGGCACGATCGGCACGTTCACCAAGCTGAAGCTCCCCAAGGTGGGCAACGAGCGCAAGGGTCTGACGTTCACCCCGTCCGCCACCGGCTCGACTCCGGTGCGCCTGGCCCTCGTCCGTGCCGGCACCAAGACGATCTACCTCGAGCTGACCGACCGGAGCGCGACCGACGACGCCTTCGGTGACCTCGTGAAGGCGGCCGAGAAGCGCGCCCGCTGAGCATCCGGCCCGAGCATCACGCCCGAGCATCACGCCCGAGCATCACGCCCGAGCATCCGGCCGGCTTCGCCGCAACCCCTTCAGTCGATGACGCGCTCGCCGACGAGGTGGGCGTACTCGTCGGCCTCGAGTCCGAGCAGGCCGCGCAGCACGCGCTCGTTGTCCTGACCCATCCACGGTCCAGGTCGCACGTCCGCGACCGTGCGGCTCGTCTTCACGTAGGCCCCGGAGATCGTCTCGGTGAAGCCGAGGGGATGGCGGACCTCGATGAACGTGCCGCGCGCCCGGTAGTGCGGATGATGGAGCAGATCGGCAACGTTCAGCACCGGCGCCCCCGCCACTCCGTGGCGCTGCAGCCGCGCCGCGACCTCCTCGTCGTCGCGATCGCGCGTCCACGCCGCGAGGTGCTCGTGGAGCTCGTCGATCGCGGCGCGACGTTGCGCAGCCGACGCGAACCGCGGGTCGGCCGCCCACGCGGGTGCGTCCATCGCGGCGACCAGACCTCGCCACTCCTCGTCGGTGAGCACCGCGATGCTCACCCAGCGGTCGTCACCGGCACACGGGAACAAGCCGTGGGGCGCGCCGACCCCGAGCGGGTGGCGGTTGCCGATCGGGCCGGCGACCCGGCCGTTCATCGTGAGATCCATGAGGGCCGGCCCCATCATCTGGAGCACGCCCTCCTGCTGCGAGTAGTCGACGTGCTGGCCACGACCCGTGGCTCGCCGGTGGAACAGGGCCAGCAGTGCGCCGATCGCACCCACGATCCCGCCGAGCGGGTCCGCGAAGGCGTTCTCCATGGTGACCGGTCCCGACTCGTCGTACCCGGTGATGCTGTCGAGCCCCGCGATGCTGCACAGGCTCGTGCCGTAGGTGCGCACCGTGCTCAGCGGCCCGTCGAGACCCGCGGCGGGCATCGAGACGAACACGAGGTCGGGTCGCATCGCGCGCAACGCTTCGTAGCCGAGGCCGAGACGGTCCATCACGCCGACGCCGAAGTTCTCGAGCACCACGTCGCAGTGCGCGACGAGCCGCCGAGCGAGGTCCTGTCCGCGCGGGTCACGCAGGTTGAGGGTGACCGACCCGTTGCCGGCCCAACCGGCGTGGTTCTGGAGGCTGCGATCAGGGCTCTCGATGCCCTCGGCGAACGGGGGCAGCGTGCGGTTGATGTCGATGCGCGCGTGCGACTCGATCTTGATCACGTCCGCGCCGAGGAACGCGAGCGTCTGCCCCGCGACCGGGCCGACCCAGCTCCACCCGAAGTTGGCGACCCGGATCCCGGCGAGCGGCAGGTGCGCCGGCTCCGGCCGCGTCGCCACCGCGCTCATCCGGGCACCTCCGTCGTGCTCATCCGAGAACCTCGACGGTGTGCTGGCCGAGCAGCGGCGCCGGTACGGTCGGGCCGCCCGGGGAGTCGGGGAGCCGGATCGGCGCGCCGAACACCGTCGTGGGCCCGAGCACCGGATGGTCGAGGGTGACGAGCTGTCCCCGGGCTGCGAGGTGCGGGTGCGCGACCAGCTCCGCGACGGTGTAGATCGCGGTCGTGGGACAGCCGTTGGCCTGGCAGCGGTCCATCACCTCCTGCTTCGGGAGGGTGAGCGTCCAGGCCGTGAGCATCTCGTAGAGGAAGTCCGCGTTGCGCCCGCGCTCGAGCAGATCGCGGAAGATCTCCGGCTCCGCCCACTCGGGATCGCCCATCGCGGCGACCAACCCGTCCCATTGCGCGGCCTCGAGCGCGATCATCCACACGAAGCCGTCGGCACAGGGGAGGATCCGGGCGGGGGCCGCGATCGACATCCCCGTTCCACTGCGCCGCTCGAACCGTCCCTCCTGCGCGTACGGCCCGATGTTCTGCGCGCCCGTGAACAGCGCGGCGACGGCCTCGGCCGTCGACACGTCGAGGTGCTGCCCGCCCACC
>BTUT01000255.1:0-5118 GCA_045862935.1 Acidimicrobiia bacterium | reverse complement strand
GGCGTCGTCGCACACGGCGACGGGGAGACCGGCGACGATGCGGGGCCGGGAACGCCCGGCATCGAGCGCGGCCGCGGTGATGCGAGGGACCACGTGCTCCGCGATGGAGCGCTCGTCGGCCATCCAGGTGATCGTGCCGTCGGTGCGACTGCCCGCGAGGCCGAGCATCCTCGGAGCGAGCGCCGCGAGCAGCATCGGGACCGGCGTTGCGCCGGGGACGTCGAGGAGCGCGTTCACTCGCAGCTCGGTCCCTTCGAAGTGCACCTGGCCCGGACCGGCGAAGGCCCGTTCGAGCACCTCCACGTACTCGCGCGTGTGGGTGAAGGGGCGCGCGTAGCTCAGCCCGTGCATGTGCTCCACGACCACCGGGTGCGAGGGGCCGATGCCGAGCGTGAGCCGCCCCCCGCTCGCCGCCTGCACCGACAGCGCCTGCTGCGCCATCGCGAGCGGGTGGCGCGGGTAGGTGGGGACGACCGCGGTGCCGAGCTCGATCCGGTCGGTGACCTCGGCGGCGAGCACGAGCGCCGTGAGCGCGTCGAGGCTCCAAGGGATGTGGGGCACCCACGCGCTCGTGAAGCCCTGCTCCTCGACCCAGCGGGCGCGGCGTTGCAGCGCGTCGACCGTCGTGCGGTCGGTCCCCGTGTCGGAGATGAACATGCCGAGTTTCACTGGTCGCTCCCGTGCGGGCCGGGGTGCCCGGCCCGCGTCACGTCCGCTCCGGCTCTCACTGGTCGCTCCCGTGCGGGCCGGGGTGCCCGGCCCGCGTCACGTCCGCTCCGGCTCTCACTGGTCACCTCGTGATGGGGTCGCCGAGCTGCTCGAACACGATGGTCTTCACCATCGGGTCCAGCGAGAGCAGTGTGGCGTCGATCGTGATGCGCCCCTCGGCGAACGCCTGCTGCTGGGCCTGGCCGAACTGCTCCCAGTCATCGACCTCCACCTCGTAGCACGCGAGGTACCGGTAGCCCATGGCGTCGTCGCCGGGCATGAGCTGCGGGTCGGCGAGCCGGTAGCGGGTGCACGAGCGCACCCCGGGGAGCGCGAGGACCTCATGGACGTGCGCGTCGTCGTACCAGCGGTTGAAGTCGTCCTCGACGGCGTCGCTCGCCGGGTTCGACAGCGCGAGGAAGATCCCCTTCGGCATGCTTCGGTCCTCTCTGCGGGTCGGGGGTCGGGTCGGGTCTCGGGTCTGGCCCTCAACGATGGTCGTGGAAGCCTTCCACGATCGCGGCGAGCGTGCCGGGATCGGCCGCGTAGGGCATCGACAGCCCGACGCGGTCGACGAAGCCCCCGTAGCGGGCGTGCAGCGCGGCCGCGATGGCGCCGGGCTCACCTCGGACCACGAGCGCGTCGACGACCTCGTCGGTGAGCAGCGACGCCAGGTCCGCCCAACGTCCTGCCTTCGTGAGCGTGTGCAGCTCGGTCTGGAGCTCACCCCAGCCGTGCGCCTCGAGCGTGACGCGGTAGGCGGGTGTCGACCCGTAGAACGCCACCAGCCGCCGGACGCCGGCCTCCGCGCGCGCCCGCTCCTCGTCGGTGCTGCCGGTGCACACGATGGGGGTCGCGTGCACGGTGAACCCGTCGCGGGTCGCGCCCCCGGCGAGCAGTCCGGCCTCGATCGCCGGCGCGACGTGGTCGCGCAGGTACCGCGCGGAGTGGAACGGGTGCACGAGCACGCCGCGTGCCACCTCGCCGGCCAGGTGGCACATCCGCGGGCCCAGCGCGGCGAGCCAGATCGGCGGCGGACCGAAGGGGTTGGGGCCCGGGTCGAACATCGGGGTCATGAGCGTGTGGCGGTAGTGCTCACCCCGGTAGGCGAGGGGCGTGCCGTCCTGCCACGCAGTCTGGATGGCCCGGACCGCCCGCACCAGGTCGCGCATCTGTGCGACCGGCGTGCCCGACCAGCGCATCGAGTAGCGGGCTTCGATGTGCGGTCGGATCTGCGTGCCGAGACCGAGCACGAAGCGTCCCCGGGACATCGTCTGCAGGTCGTTCGCGGTCTGGGCGAGGTCCATGGGACTGCGGGCGAACGCCACCGCGATGTTCGTCACGAGGTCGACGCGCCGCGTGTGCTCGGCCGCGAGCACCAGCGGGAGGAAGGGCCCGTGCGCGGCCTCGGCGGTGTAGACGCCGTCGAGGCCGGCCTCCTCGAGCAGTCGGGCGCGCTCGCCCGCACCGTCGATCCCGGGCCCGAGGTGATGGTCGACCTTCACGGGCGCGATCGGTCGACGTTGGCGACGGTCGGCACAGGTCGGTCACGATAACCCCATGACCGACGACCCCATCGACCCCGCGAACGACGTGGAGCGCCGGCTCGACCGGCTCGAGGCGCTCGACGCGATCCGCCAGCTCGCGGCCCGCTACGCGCTCGCGCTCGACAGCCGTGACGTGCAGACGCTGGCGTCGCTGTTCGTCCCCGACGTGCAGACCGGCGACGGCCGGGTCGGTCGTGCGGCGCTCGCCGAATGGTTCGACCCCGTGCTGCGGCCCTACCGCATCACGTTCCACCTCATCGGCAACCACGTCATCGACTTCCAGGACGACGACCACGCGACGGGTGTCGTCTACTGCCGTCCGGAGCACGAGGTCGGCGACCTGTGGGTGGTGATGCCGATGCAGTACTGGGATCGCTACGAGCGTCGCGACGGGCAGTGGTGGTTCAAGAGCCGCAAGCCCGTCGTGTTCTACGCGGCCGACGTCCTCGAGCATCCCCTGCGGGTGCGCGACCGGTTCCACTTCCCCGACAACCCGATGCTCGAGCGGGCGGAGCTCCCCGAGAAGTGGCGGTCCTGGCAGGAGTTCTGGTCGCGCACCGGCAGCGAGTAGGTCGCTCCGTCGCGGTCCGTGTTCCGCGGCCGTCAGCCGACCGACCGGTCGTGACCCTCCCAGTAGGGCGCGCGGAGCTCGCGCTTGAGGACCTTGAGGGCGCCCGACAGCGGGAGCGGGTCGGTGCGGAGCTCCACCGACTTCGGCACCTTGTACCCGGCGATCACCCGGCGCGCGTGCTCGACGATCTCGTCCTCGGTGAGGGTGGCTCCCTCCTTCGGGACGACGATCGCGTGGACGGCTTCTCCCCACTGCGCGCTCGGGATGCCGATCACCGCGACCTGGGCGACCCCGGGGTGCGACGCGATCGCGTTCTCGACCTCGACGGAGTAGACGTTCTCGCCGCCGGTCACGATCATGTCCTTCACGCGGTCGACGAGGAACAGGTAGCCGCGCTCGTCGAGGTAGCCGGCGTCGCCGGTGTGGTACCAGCCGCCGCGGAACACCTCCTCGGTCGCCTCCGGCTGGTTCCAGTACTCCCGCATGTAGTTGCCGCCGCGTGCGCAGACCTCGCCGGTCTCACGAGGTCGAAGGACGTTGCCGTCGTCGTCCTGGATCGTGATCGCGACGCCGGTGAGCGATCGACCCGCAGACCGCAGGAGCGGTCCACCGGCGCGGTGGTCCTCGGGGCCGAGGCAGGTGATGATCGCCGCGCTCTCGGTCATCCCGTAGCCCTGGTAGACGTCGAGCGCGGGGTACATCGCGAGGAGCTGGTCGAGCAACGAGGTGGACATGGGTGACGCGCCGTAGGTGAGCATCCGGAGCGATGCGAGGCGCTCGGGCGCGAAGGACGGGTGCTGGAGCAGCATCGCGATCATCGTCGGGACCATCACGGTCGCGGTGACCCGGTCGCGCTCGATGACTTCGAGCACCTGCTCGGGGTTGAAGACCGGGACGAAGGTCGAGGTGGCGGCGACCGCGGGAGCCGCGAGCAGTGGGCCCATGGACGCGGCGTGGAACATCGGCGTCTGGTGCAGGAACACGTCGGGTTCCGCGAAGCGCCAGTGCAGCAGCGTGTGGTACAGGTTGAGCATCTCCGCCCGCTGGTCGAGCAGGACGCCCTTCGGCAGGCCGGTGGTCCCGCCCGTGTACATGAGGACGACGGAGTCGCTCTCCTCGGGCTCCTCGGGGACGTTCGGTTCGCCCGCGGCCAGGACGTCCTCGTAGCGGGCATCGTGGGGCACGTCGCCGTCGCCGATGAGCACGACGGTGTCGATCCCGGCGGCCTTGCGGACCTGGTCGATCACGCCCGCGAACCATGCGTCGGCGAACACGACCTTCGCGCCGGAGTCGTGGAGGATGTACTCGAGCTCGGTGGGCGCGAGGCGCAGGTTGAGGGGGTTCACCACGCCGATGCCCAGGTATGCGGCGTGGTAGAGCTCGAGGTACGGATGGCCGTTGAGGGCCATCACCGCGAACCGGTCGTCACGGTCGATCCCGAGCTCGTGCTGCAGGGCGTTCGCGAGCCGGAGGGTGCGGGTGGCGTGGGCCTCCTGGGTGGACCGGTAGTCGCCGTCGAGGATCGTGGTCTTGTCGGCGTAGCGCTCGACGCTCGCCAGCAGCATCCGGTGGTACACGAGCTCCTTCATGGAGTGCCTCCTACGACCTCGGCCGGACCGGCCGTTCCGTCGACCCACCGGGCGGTGAGGGCCTGCTTGTCGATCTTGCCCACGGCCGTGAGCGGCAGCTCGTCGACGAGGACGACGCGGTCGGGCGCCTTGTAGTCGGCGATCGACCGCCCGCACCATTCGCGCACCGTGGCGAGGTCGAGACCGGCGGCGTCGCCCGGCCGGTCGGTTCCCCGGTCGGTTCCCCGGTTCGCGGCGGGCACGAGGTACGCCACGCCGATCTCCCCGAGGACCGGGTCGGACACACCGACGACGGCGGCGCGTGCGATCGCGGGGTGCTGCGTGAGCACGGCCTCCACCTCGGTCGGGTAGACGTTGTAGCCGCCGCGGATGTACATCTCCTTGCTCCGCCCGGCGAGGTGGAGGTTGCCCGCCTCGTCGAGGCGACCGAGGTCGCCGGTGTGGAGCCAGCCGTCACGCACGACCGTCGCGGTGAGCTCGTCGTCGCGCCAGTAGCCGCGCATCATCGCGGGGGAGCGGCAGACCACCTCGCCGATCTCGCCCGTCGGGAGCGGCTCGCCGGAGTCGGGGTCGACGATGCGCAGCTCGACCTCCGCACGGGGCCGGCCGACGGTGGTCGCGACCACCTCGTCGGGGTCGCCGACGGCGGTGCCGCTGATGACGCCGGCCTCGGTCTGCGAGTAGCCGTTGAGGACCGGGCAGC
>BTUT01000254.1:0-5134 GCA_045862935.1 Acidimicrobiia bacterium | reverse complement strand
CCTCCCCCCGACGGCACACGCGCTGCTCTTGCGTGACTGGCGGTCCGACGTGTGCTCTACCGATCGGGCCGGGCACCCCGGCACGCAGGGAGCGAGGCCGAAGTTCTGGATATGCCGACGCCGGAACTAGCGTGGTAGGAAGCCTTCGCTCGCACGCTCGACACCTTCGAATCGACCGCTCGCTCAGGGAGGACCGGCGCCGTGCCCAACCTGCTGCCCGACTGGCTGCCGTGGATCCAGCCGGCCGGCCGGCTCATCTGGTCGACCGTGATGCTGATCGTCGGGGTAGCGTTCGTCTTCGTCCTGATGAAGCCGCCGCTGCTGAAGCGGCCGTTCCCCGACCGCGTGGGCTACGCGCTCTTCCTCGTCATCCCGGTCGTCGCGTGGATCATCGCCGTGATCCTGCCCGACGACGCCGCGCTCTTCGACTGGGAGCTCGACGCCATCATCGTCGACCTCACACTGATCGTGCTCGTGGCGCACGCGTTCCTCATGGCCGCGAGCCGGAAGCCCGAGCCGGCCGGCAAGACCGCGTCGTGGGCCGCGTGCTACCTCGGTGCGGTCGGGACGTTCGCGTTGATGGCGCTCGCGTACGGCGTGATCCCCCACGAGTGGCTGTCGTACGCCAACGGGTACCTGCAGTGGGGTGAGACGTCGAAGTTCGTGTGGCAGGACGGTCAGTGGGTGAGCACCTCGGTGGGCGGGCTCGAGATCACGATCCCCCCGTTCGCCTTCGACTACCCGGCGCTGCGCGACATCGTCGTGTCCGGCATCTACGTCGCGCTGATCGGCCTCAACGTGTTCCTCTTCGTGAAGTGGCAGGACCGCAAGAAGGTGCCCGACGCGACCCCGGCCGAGGGCACTCCCGTCAAGCGCTCGCGGTTCGGGCGTCCCCTGCGCCGTTCCGCTGCCGCGACGCCCGCCGGCGAAGGAGCGTGATGTCATGGCCCGCAACGACGCCAACCCGCCCATGCCCGACTTCGCGGTCGACTACCAGCTCCAGGAGGTCGACCCCTCCTACCTGACCGCGTCGGTCAAGCCGAAGCAGTTCCTCCACATCGACCAGCAGGAGTGCATCCTCTGCGAGGGCTGCGTGGACATCTGCCCGTGGAAGTGCATCCACATGGTGTCGGTGTCCGCGATCGCCGAGGCGGTGGGCACCGAGCAGCCCGGTGAAGACCCCCGCGACCACGTCGCGTTCATCGTCGACGAGGACGTGTGCACGCGCTGCGCGCTGTGCGTCGACCGCTGCCCGACCGGCGTGATCGTGCTCGGCAAGATCTCCACCGACGTCGCCGACGGCGACCCGCACGTGCGAACCCCGCGCAACGGCTACGCCTACGGCGTGCGGTTCTAGACCCGACCCGCTGACAGGAGCAAGCGTTCGTGGCGAACGGCAACGGAAAGAACGGGAACGGCGCCAAGAAGATCGGCGCGGTGCTCGACAAGACCGACGAGACGATCCGCGGCTCGCAGGCGTGGAACTCGATCTTCCGACCGGGCTCGGTCTACCGGCGGGGCTACACCGACAGCCCCCGGAACCGGTCCTACGTGATCATGAACAACGTGCTGTACCACCTCCACCCGGTGAAGGTGAAGCGGCACGCGGTGAAGGTGTCGTACACCCTCTGCCTCGGGGGCCTCTCCTTCTTCCTGTTCATCCTGCTCACCGTCACCGGCATCTTCCTGATGTTCTTCTACCGTCCCACGGCGGTGTCGGCGTGGGACGACGTGAAGACGCTCGAGACGGCGGTGACGTTCGGGTCGCTCGTGCGCAACATGCACCGGTGGGGAGCGCACCTCATGGTGCTCTCGGTGTTCCTGCACATGTGCCGCGTCTTCTACCACGGCGCGTACAAGGCGCCGCGCGAGTTCAACTGGGTGATCGGGGTGATCCTGCTCACGCTCACCCTGCTGCTGTCGTTCACCGGCTACCTCCTCCCGTGGGACCAGCTCGCCCTCTGGGCGGTCACGGTCGGGACCAACATGATGGGGTACACACCGGTGTTCGGGAACTCCGTGAAGTACGTGCTCCTCGGATCGAAGGAGATCGGCAACGACACACTCCTTCGGTGGTACGTGCTGCACGTGCTGCTCCTGCCGTTCGTCACCGTCATCTTCATGGCCGTCCACTTCTGGCGAGTCCGGAAGGACGGCGGCATCTCGGGCCCGCTGTAGGCCGGGGGGAGAGCAATGGCCGAGGTACCCGAACACCTGCTGCGCCGGTCGGCGGAGCGCCGCAAGGCGCTCGGTCTGTCCGGCGGCGACGAAGGCGCCGAGCAGGCCGCCGCCGAGAGCGCCGCGGAGCCGTCCGCGGCCGCGGGCGAAGCCGCGAGCGGCGATGCACCCGCCGCGGCGGCCCCGCCGGCCGCGAGCGAACCGACCAGCAGCCAGGACGTCGAGACCGCGAGTGGCGCGAAGATCCCGGCGCACCTCCTCGAGCGCGCGAAGCGGCGCCGGGCCGCGGCCGCCGGGGGTGAGGCCGGTGCGCCCGCCGCGGCGGCTGCCGCCACCGCGACCGCGACGATCGCGCCGCCCGCGGCCGGGGTCACGGGGCCGGGTGGCCACACCCAGCGCCTGCTCACGGTGGTCAAGAGCGGCTCGATCCAGCAGACCAAGGCCGAGGCCCAGGACAAGGTCCACGTGTGGCCGCACCTGCTCGTGATCGAGCTCGCGGCCTGCCTCATCCTGCTCGCGGCGATCACGGTGTTCTCGGCGCTGGTGCGGGCGCCGCTGCTGTCGCTCGCCGACTTCAACCGCACGCCCAACCCGTCGAAGGCGCCGTGGTACTTCCTGGGCCTCCAGGAGCTGCTCACGATGTTCCACCCGATGGTCGCCGGCGTGACGATCCCCGGCGTCGCCCTCGGGATCCTCGCGATCGCCCCCTACGTCGACAAGAACCCGTCCAACAAGCCCGAGGATCGCCGCTACGCGATCGCCCTGTTCACCATCTTCATCATGTTGTGGGCCGTGCTCGTGATGATCGGCTCGTTCTTCCGGGGCCCCGGCTTCAACTTCGTGTTCCCCTGGAAGGACGGGATCTTCTTCGAGCTCTAGGAGCGGGGCGCCCGCCCGGTGCCCCGTTCGCCACCCCCGTCAGCGTCGAGTCAGTCGAGTCGCAGCCCGTCAGGTAGGAGACAACCCGTGGCGTTCATCATCGTGGCCATCGTCGTGGTGCTGGGAGGAGCCCTGGTGTTCCTGCTCGCCACCGGTCGACGCCGCGCGACGACCGGACGGCTCAGCCGCGAGACCCGCCAGCGCGACGAGAGCGCGCCGGTGACCACGACCGAGCTCGCGACGACCGACGAGAGTGCCGACGCCCGCGCCCGGGCGGACGAGTCCCGCGCCGCGACCACCGGGATCGCCCGGCGCAGCTCCGGCGGGGTGGCGCGCTACGAGCCCGTCGACCCGGAGGAGCTGGGCGTGACCCGCCGGCAGTTCTTCAACCGGGGCGTGCTCGCGGGGCTCGGCCTCGGGGTGGCCGGGTTCGGGGCGGCGGCCCTGGCCTTCCTGTGGCCGTCGGGCGCGGGCGGGCTCGGCGGCAAGGTGAGCGTCGGGAGCGTGAGCGACGTCGAGGCGGCCTTCGCGAAGAAGGAGCCCTTCTACAACGCGAGCGCCAAGGTGTACATCGTCCCCTACCCCGAGGACGACCTCGACAACGCCAGGAAGGTGTACGGCGACACTCCCTCGGTGCTCGCCGGCATGGAGGCGGGGTTCGTGGCCCTCTACCAGAAGTGCCCCCACCTCGGGTGCCGCGTGCCGTGGTGCCAGACCTCGCAGTGGTTCGAGTGCCCGTGCCACGGCTCGAAGTACAACCGCGTCGGCGAGAAGCGGGGTGGCCCAGCGCCGCGGGGCATGGACCGGTTCGGCCTGGAGGTGGCAGGCTCGACGATCCTCGTCGACACGTCGGTCGTGGTGCCCGGTCCGCCGATCGGCACCGACACCACCGGTCAGGGCCAGGAGGGCGCGGCGTGCGTCTGACCCACCCCTGGCCCTCGTTCTCGTCCTCGGCCAACCCCGCCGTCACCCGGAGAGGCAACTCGTGAGCTTCCGCACCGCGCTGATCGTGCTCAACGTCGTGGCGTTGAGCCTCTTGGGCGTGTACCTGCTGTGGCGGGTGGTCAGCATCCGCCGCAACCCCACCCCGAAGGACCCGGAGAACCTCACGCCGTACCTCCAGGACGAGGAGCTCGAGGGCCCACGGCTCGAGCGGGCGCTGGGATGGTCGCTGCTCTTCGTGATGATCGTGGCGCTGTCGCTGCCGCTCTACTTCCTGTTCGAGCCCGGTCGCCAGGATCGGGCGGCCGAGGCGTTCGACGACCGCGCGGTGGAGCGCGGCGAGATCCTCTACGCGAACGACCAGTCGAAGCACTACGACGCGACGACGTCGCTGCTGTGCGCCAACTGCCACGGAGCGGAAGGGGAAGGCGGCACCGCCCCGTTCGTGCTCCAGCCCGAGCTCGACATCTGCGACAAGGAAGAGAACCAGCAGAACCCCGACGTTCCCGAGTGCCTGCCGGTCCAGGTCGGCTGGGCCGCTCCCGCCCTCGACACCGTGCTGCTGCGGTTCCCCGAGGAGGAGGTGTTCGAGATCATCACCTGGGGCCGCCCGGGCACCCCCATGCCGGCGTGGGGGGTCGAGAGCGGCAAGGGCGTGCTCACCACCCAGAGCGTCAACGATCTCATCGCGTTCCTCGAGAGCATCCAGATCACCCCCGACGAGGCCCGCCAGCGCAGCGCGAAGGCGGTGATCGAGTTCAAGAAGTCCGCCGACGACAACCTCGAGACCCAGATCGAAGCCCTGGAGACCGCGCAGGCCGACCTGGCGAAGGCCCGCGCCGCGAACCAGACCGCGGCGGTCAAGGCGCTGGAAGTGAAGGTCGCGGAGCAGACCGAACGCCTCGCCTCGGCCCGGGCGTGGGCTGCGCAGGTCCGCCGCATGGGCGAGGGCGAGATCCTCTTCCGCATCAACTGCGCGCGGTGCCACACCCGGGGCGCGTCGTACTACGACCCCAACAACCTCGCGCTCCCGCCGCCTCCGCCCGAGGGCAGCGGTGCCTTCGGGCCCAACCTCACCGGGGGCTCGACCACGGTGCAGTTCCCCTACGGCGCCGGGGTGCAGGAGCAGTTCGAC
>BTUT01000253.1:0-5151 GCA_045862935.1 Acidimicrobiia bacterium | reverse complement strand
CGGCACCGGCGTCCGCCACTGCCCCGGGCGTGCCCCCTGCATCCCCGGCCCCGCGCCGGAAGCGCTGGCTCGTCGTGCTCGTCGGGGTGCTCGCGCTCATCGTCCTCATCGGGGGCGCGGGCACCGTGCTGTTCGCGACCCGTACCTGGCCGCCGTTGTCGGCGACGTACGAGTTCACCGACGACATCTCGGACGGCGACGTGAACGAGGCGTTCGCGCAGGTGTGCGATCGCCTCCGCACCGAGGGATCACGCGACTCCTTCGAGCAGTTCGCGCGTGAGCTCGGCGGGGCGCGCAGCATCGACGTGAACATCCTCTCCGTCGATCGCAGCGGCGACACGGCCACCGTCGACGTCACCGCCCACTACCGCGACGACGATGCCCTGCACTTCGAGCTGAAGCTGGTGAACGAGGACGGCGACTGGCGGCCGTGCGGCGCCCGGCGCACCAACGACCGGGACTCCGACTGATCCTCGCGACGGCCGCCGCGCTGGGCGCGTGGCGCTCGACCGGTACGCGGCCCGGTACGCGGCCCGGTACGCGGACCGACCCTCAGCCGAGGTTGGAGGAGCGTGGGTACGCGTCGGCCGGGTCGGTCATCACGTTGACCAGTGACGGCCCGTCGTACGCGAACGCGCGGTCGAGCGCGGGGCCGAGCTCCGCGGCCGTGCGCACCAGCTCACCCTGGCAACCGAGGTCCGCGGCCACCTTGTCGTAGCGGGTCTCGGGCGCGAGGTCGCACGCGACGTCGTAGCCGAAGAGCATCTGCATCGGGTGCTTCTCCAGGCCCCAGATGCTGTTGTTGCCGACGATCCCCACGACGTTGGCGTGGTGGCGCGCGAGCGTGTCGAGATCGCCGAGGCCGAACCCGACAGCGCCGTCGCCGAGCAGCAGCACCACCTGGCGGTCGGGGAACGCGGTGGCGGCCGCGAGCGCGTACCCCATCCCCGAGCCCAGGCACCCGTACGGACCGGGCCCGATGAAGCAGCCGGGCGTGAACGTCTCGATGTAGCGCCCCGCGTACGACACGAAGTCACCACCGTCGCCGATCACGATCGCGTCGCGATCGAGACGGGCGCGGAGATCGCCGTAGATCCGCACCGGATCGATGGGGAACGCGTCGGACGCGAGCCGATCGCCGTCACCCGCACGAACGGCGTCCTCCTCCCCGCGCAGCCGTGCGATCCAGTCGGCGCGCGCGGCACGGGTGGGCGCGGTGGTGGCCGGCGCCACCTGCGCGGCGAGGTCGGCGAGGGCCTGCGCCAGGTTCCCCGCGCCCGCCGCGGCCAGGTCCGCGTGCGTGGCGATCCCCTCGGGTGCGTCGACGAGGTGGATCACCTCGGCGTCTCCGAACCTCCCGAACCCGACCCGGAAGTCGAGCGGGGTGCCCACCACCACCACGACGTCCGCCTCGCGGAACGCGAGGCTGCGGGCGCGGCTGAACGCGTGGCGGTGATCCGCGGGGAGCAGCCCGCGGCCCATGTCGTTCACGAACGCCGGGAGCAGCGCGTCGTCGACGAGGGCGACCGCGGCCTCCTCGGCGCCGGCCCAGTAGACGTCGCCACCGAGCATGAGCACCGGCCGTTGGGCGGCCGCGATCCGGGCGGCGATGTCGGCGATCACCTCCGGGGCGACGGGTGACCCCGCGACCTCGCGGGCGCCCACGGGCGCGGTGACGGCCGCGTCGCTCGGGCCCCACGCGTCGAGGGGGACGTCGACGAACGCCGGACCGCGGTGCGGTGTCCGGGCGGCGCGAAGCGCCACGTCCAGCTCACCGGCGACGTCGCCGGACGTGAACGCCGTGCTCGCTCGCTTCGTGATCGGGGCGACGATCGGCACGTGGTCGAGCTCCTGGAGCGACCCCTGGCCCCACCGCCCCTGCGGCGCGCGCCCGCCGACGACGAGCACCGGGCTGCCGTTCATCCACGCGCTGGTGATCGCGCTCACCCCGTTGGTGACCCCCGGACCGGCGGTGAGCGCCGCCACGCCCACCCGCCGCGTGACCTTCGCCCAACCCTCCGCGGCAAAGGCCGCGGTCTGCTCGTGGCGCGTGTCGACGAGCCGGATGCCCTCCTGCAGGCAGCCGTCGTAGAGCGGCCAGAGGTGACCGCCGTTGAGCGTGAACACGGTGTCGACGTCGTGGGCCCGCAACGTGCGCGCCCCCGAGACGCCCGCGTGGGGCGCAGGCTCGCTGCTCATCGGGCTCCCTCCCCTCGGTCGGCGCCGGAGCACCCGTCGCCATCCTGGCCGCCGATGGCGTCGAGGAACGACACGAGCGCGTCGCGCCACGCCACCGGGTTCTCGAATTGGGGATGGTGCCCCGCGTCGGGGATCACCGCCAACCGGGCGCCCGGGACGGCGGCCGCGATGGCGAGCGACGGGTCGTAGAACGCGGCGTCGAGCCGGCCGACCATGACCAGCGCCGGGCACGACAGCGTCGCCAGCTCCGCGCGGGCGTCGGGCTCGCGCGCGATCTCGGGCGCGAGCGCCGCCCACATCGCCGGCGCGAGCCGCGACCACTTCCACTCGCCGAAGTCCCGGAACCCGGGTCGCTCGCGCAGCAGGCGCTCGTAGGCCGGTGTGCCGAGCGGTCGGGCCTCGTCGAGGATCTGCTTCAGCGCGGCGAAGTCCTCCAGCGCCAGGCGCGCCCCGAGGTCCACCAGGTCGGCATCGAGGCCCTTCGGCGGTCCGGCGGCGGTGCTCATGAACACCAACCCGTCCACGCGACGCGGCGCCGCCAGGGCGACCCGCCGCACGACCATCCCCCCCATCGAGTGACCGAGCAACGAGAACCGCTCGACCCCGAGGGCGTCGGCCACCGAGAGGACATCGGCCGCCAGGCGATCGAGCGAGTACGCCTCGGGATCTCCCGGACCGCTGCTGTCGCCGTGACCGCGCAGGTCCATGCTGACCACCGTGGCCCGGGACCCGAGGTCGTCGGCGTGATCGGCGAAGTCCTCCTTGGCGCCGCCGAAGCCGTGGACGCACACGAGTGCGGGACCCGACCCGCGGACCTCGACCGCGAGCTCGACCCCGTCGTCGACCACCACGCGCTCGATCCGCACCGCGCCTCCGGAGCCCTCCCGCACCGCACGGCCGGGAGGCTCACCGGCTCGTAATCTACGGGGATGGCGGCAGCGGAGACGGCCCCGGCGCGTCAGCGTGCGGGGGTTCGCCTCGGGCTCCGGCTGCTCGTGAGCGCGGTGCTCTTCGCCATCCTCCTCACGAAGATCCACTTCGAGGACTTCGTTCCCCGCCAGCACACGAGCGGCACGTGGGCCTTCCTCGCGGCCGGGATCCTGCTCATGGCGTTCAGCTTCGTCGTGGCGTCGTGGCGCTGGCAGCGGGTGCTCGCCGTGTTCGGCCACCACGTCCGCCTCCGCACGCTCACGAAGCACTACCTCGCGGGCCAGTTCGTCGGGAACCTCCTGCCCTCCACCGTGGGCGGCGACGTGCTCCGGGTGAGTCGCTCGTCGGCCGACACCGCCGACACCACCGAGGCGTTCGCGGCCGTCGTGCTCGAACGCCTCACCGGTTTCGTCGTGCTCCCCGTCCTGGTGTACGTCGGCTTCGCCGTGAACCCGAGCTTGTTCGACGTGAAGCGCAGCTCGCTGGCGCTGATCATCGCCACCGCCACGCTCGTGTTCCTCGGGGTGATCCTGTTCCTCGCCGGCCACCCGAAGGCGGCGGGCCGCTTCGCCCATCACGACAACTGGATGCGCGCCATCGGTGCGGTCCACATCGGGGTGGACCGGCTGCGCCGTGACCGCGCCGACGCGGCCGTCGCGCTGGTCGCCGCGCTCGCGTACCAGGTGGTGGTGGTCTCCTCGGTCTACTGCGCCTTCCACGTGGTCGACGTGCGGGTACCGAACGCGGCGGTCCTCGCGTACGTCCCCGCGGTGGCCATGGCCCAGGTGGTGCCGATCACGATCGGGGGCCTGGGCGTCCGGGAGGGCCTCCTCGCGTTCCTCCTCCACCCGCTCGGTGTGCCCACCGGACGCGCGGTCGCCATCGGACTGCTGTGGTACGGCACGACGTTGCTGGTGAGCGTGCTGGGTGCACCCGCGTTCGCGGTGGGTCACCGCCGCCGCGAGAACGAGCGCGAGGCAGTGCCGGCGAGTCCGGCGAGCTCCGCGACGCCCACGCAACCCGGGCCGGCCACCGACCGGTGACCGTCGCCCGTCAGCCCGATGCGGAGGTGCCGGTCCGCCGACGCCTGCCGGGCGCCCGCGTGCTCAGCGACGGCTCGGTGCTGTACTGGTGGGGCGAGATCATCCTCGCGCTCGTGTTCTACTCGGTGTACTCCGCGATCCGGAACGCGAACTTCGGCGGTCGAGCCGAGGCGTTCGCGAACGCGCGGGCGCTCATCGACGTGCAGGAGTTCTTCGGCATCTCGCACGAGCAGGTGCTCCAGGAGTGGGCGCTGCACGTGAAGCCGCTCATCATCGCGGCGAACTACTTCTACGGCTCGTTGCACTTCGTGGTGACGATCGGCGTGATGGTGTACCTCTTCACGCGTTGGCGCGACGACTACCCACTGTGGCGCAACACCCTCGCCGTCACCACGGCGCTCGCGCTCATCGGCTTCACCTTCTGGCCGCTGATGCCGCCGCGGCTGCTTCCCGACTCGTACGGCTACGTCGACACGCTCGCCCGGTACCCCACGTTCTGGTCGTTCAACTCGGGCGCCGTGAACCGGATCTCGAACCAGTACGCGGCCATGCCGAGCGTGCACTGCGCGTGGGCGTTGTGGTGCGCGTGCGTGCTCGTCCCCCGGGTCCGTCGCCGGTGGGCGAAGTGGCTGGCGGGGGCGTATCCCGTCGCGACCGTGACGGTGATCGTGCTCACGGGCAACCACTACGTCCTCGACGCGGTGGGGGGCTTCACCGTGCTCCTCATCGGCTTCCTCCTCGCGCGGCGCTTCACCCGCGCGGGTCGCGGCGCACGTCCCAGCGCGCTCCCCTCCGATCCGAGCGAGCCCCCGCACGCCGGAGAGCTCCGACGGCCGGCTGACGACGCGAGCCCGGCACCGTGAGGTTCGACCACGTGGCGCTCGCCGCGCACGACCTGCTCCCCGCGCTCGACGTGCTCGTGGGGGACCTCGGCGGCGTCCTGCTCCAGGGGGCGGAGTCACGTGGGTTCCGGTCGGTG
>BTUT01000252.1:0-5189 GCA_045862935.1 Acidimicrobiia bacterium | reverse complement strand
CGTCGAGCCCGGTGCCGAACATGTGGCGCAGCATCTCCTCGGGCAGCGACGGACCCGTCGGGCGGTCGCTCGGGGGCCGGGCCATCGACTGGGCCAGGTTGGCGCGTGCCATCTCGGCGACGTCACCCTGGAGCGCGTCGATCACCGACCCGCCTTCGGGTGGCACCGCGCACGACACGAACACGAGGTGCGCCACCGCCCCCGGGGCGCGGGCCGCGACCTCGGGGATCGTGATGCCGGCGAGCGAGTGGCCGACGAGGACGAAGCGCTCCCAGCCCACGGTGGCGACGTCCGCGAGCACCGAGGTGGCGAAGTCGGCCACCGTGAGGGTGCGCAGCTCCGGGAGGTCGGCGAAGCGCTGCGCGCCGCCCCGGACCGCCTTGGGCGGGAGGTCGACGGCCAGCCCGTCGGCCGCGAGGTGCTCGAGGAGCGGCGCCCAGCACCACGCGCCGTGTCCACCACCGTGGACGAGGACAACCGGCAGCGCCACCGCGACCCCCCGCTAGGTGTCGTCGCGGGAGATGGAGATGGCCTTCGTGGGGCAGCCTTCCATCGCGAGGACGACCCGGTCCTCCGGTGCGGCCGTCGGGTCGACGACCACGGCGATCCCGTCGTCGTCGATCTCGAACACCCCCGGAGCCCAGAACTGGCAGTTCCCCGAGCCCATGCACAGCTCTCGGTCCACCTCGATGCGCAGCGCCACGGCCCGGAGCCTACGACGAGAGCTCGAGGAAGCGCGCATAGCGCGCCTGCATCGGGGCCGCCCAGCGAGGGTCGGGCTCGAACCGGCGGCCGACCCGCGCCCAGCGCCGGCCGTCGGTCATCGCCATGGGCTCCTCGAGCCCGGCGGCGATCCGGGCCAGCCAGGCCGATCCGAGCGCGCCGCCTTCGGGGACGGCCACACAGTCGACGGGGAGCTCGGTCGCGTCCGCCAGCGCCTGCACCCACTCGTCGGCCCGGAGACCCCCGCCCGTCGCGACGATCCGCCGGGGATCGGCACCGCCATGGGCCCGGGCGGCATCGATGGCCCTGCGGGCCACGAACCCCGAGGCCTCGAACGCGGCCCGCCGGATCGCCGCCGCGTCGTGGGTGAGGTCGAGGTCCACGAGGGCGGCGCGGCGCCCGGGGTCGTGCAACGGCGTGCGCTCGCCGCGTGGGTACGGCGCCCACACCGGCACCCGCTCGGGACGCACCGACCCGGCGGTGGAGGGCGCCGTCGGTGCGGCCGCGCCTCCGAGGGCCCGCAGCACCCAGTCGCAGAACAGCCCTCCGGCGTTGCTGGGTCCACCGACGAGCAGCTTGCCGGGTGCGGTGTGGGGGATCGTCCAGTACCCCGGGACGGTCGCGTCGCTCCCGGTCACCACCCACACGACGAGCGTGGTGCCGAGGATCACGAGGACGTCCCCGTCGGCGTCGGCGCCCGCGACGAGCTGCTCGGCGAGCGCGTCGATGCAGCCAGAGGCGAGCGCCGGACCGTCACCGTCGATGCGACCGCACTCCCAACCGGTGGGGACGAGGCGCGGGAGCTGCTCGACACGCGCGCCGACCTCCTCGACGATCGCCGCGTCCCATCCGGTGAAGTCGAAGAGGGGGACGGTGACCGCGGCCGTCGACGTGTCGAGCACGGCCTCACCGGCCAGCTCGTGGTTCGCGACGGCCTGCGCAGGCCACAAGCCGACGGCGTCCGGTGCATGTGCCACCATCCAGCGGGCGAAGCTGCGCAGCTCACCGTGCTCGACCACCGGCTTCCCGTCGCGGCCGGACTCCGGCGGCCGGCCGCGCTCGTCGCCGTAGAGCAGCCCCGGGAGCAGCGCACGACCGCGGGCGTCGACCGCGGTGAGCGACGGCACCATCGCCGCCACGCTCACCCCGGCGATGCGCTCGCGCGTCACCTCGGCCTCGATCGCGCGCAGCGCCGCACGCGGGCCGTGGCGCCACGCCGTGTCGGGATCGTGCTCGAACCGGCCGGGTGTGGGCACCCGGAGCTCGTGGGGGATCCGCGCTCGCGCGACGACCCGGCCCTCGTCGTCGGCGGCGATCGCCTTCACCGACGACGTGCCGATGTCGATGCCCACGGTGACCGGTGCGGCGCTCATGCGGATCCGGAACCCTCTCGCCCGTCAGACGGGTCGGCGACATCACCGACGATGCGGAGCACGGCTTCGTGGAGCAGCCCGTTGGTCGTCACCGCGTTGTGGCCGTCGGGCCGCGCCCGGCCGCGCCGATCGGTGATCCGGCCGCCCGCCTCCTCGACGATGGGGACGAGCGCGGCGATGTCCCACACCTCGAGGATCGGCTCGACCATCACGTCGGCGATGCCTTCGGCGACGAGCATGTGACCCCAGAAGTCGCCGAAGCCGCGCCGGTCCCACACCTGCCGCGTGAGCGCGTCGAACTGCGGCCCGCATCCGTGGGCCTCGTACGCGCGGAGGTCGGCGTGGCACAGCAGCGCGTCCTCGAGCACGTCGACCGCGGAGACCGCGAGGGGCTCACCGTTCGCGAAGGCGCCGCCGCCCCGGGTCGCCCACCACCGGCGGCCGAGCGCCGGCGCCGACACGACCCCGAGGACCAAGCGACCGTCGTGCTCGAGCGCGAGGAGCGTGGCCCACGGCGGCGAACCCCGCAGGAACGACTTCGTGCCGTCGATCGGGTCGACGATCCAGCGCCGGTGTCCGGCGCCCGACACGCCGTACTCCTCGCCCACGATGCCGTCGCCGGGGCGCTCGGCCGCGAGTCGGGTCCGGAGCGCCTCCTCGACCGCATGGTCGGCCTCGGTCACGGGCGTGCGGTCGGGCTTGGTGTGCACCACGAGGTCGCGGGCTCGGAAGCGGGCCATGGTGATCGCGTCGGCCGCGTCGGCGAGCGCGAACGCCAGCTCGAGGTCGGCGTCGAGGTCCAACGGCTCGGAGGGCTGGGAGGGCTCGGGGGTCACGGCGTCGGCGAGGGAGAGGTGGTGGATCAGCCGGGGAGCACCTCGACCACCGTGGCCGAGCCCATGCCGCCGCCCGCGCACATCGTGGCGACGCCGATGCCGCCTCCCCGGCGCCGCAGCTCGTGGACGAGCGTGGTGAGCATGCGCGCGCCGGTGGCGGCGACGGGGTGCCCGAGGCTGCACCCACTGCCGTTCACGTTCACGATCTCGTGCGGGAACCCGAGAATGCGGCTGCACGCCACGGCCATCGACGCGAACGCCTCGTTGAGCTCGACCAGCGCGACGTCCTTCGTGGTGAGACCCGCGCGATCGAGCGCCTTGGGCACGGCCACGGTCGGGCCGAGCCCGGTGTCGGCCGGCGCGACCCCCGCCGACGCCCACGACCGGATCACCGCGAGCGCCTCGAGCCCGTGGGCCCGGGCGTAGCCCTCGTCGCAGAGCACGAGGGCGCACGCGGCGTCGTTGAGGCCCGACGAGTTGCCCGCGGTGATCGAGAACCCGGGGATCTCCGGGTGGAGCGGAGCCAGCGCGCCGAGCTGCTCGAGCGTGGTGTCGCGGCGTGGGTGCTCGTCGACGTCGAACACCCGCGTCGCGCCCCGGCCCGCGGGCACGTCGAGCGCGAAGATCTCGTCCCGGAACGAGCCGGCGTCGATCGCCGCGATCGCCCGGGCATGCGAGTGGTACGCCCACTCGTCCTGCTCCTCGCGGCTGATGCCGCAGCGCTGCGCGGTGTTCCACCCCACGGTGATCGACATGTCGCGGTCGGGGGCCTCGGGCGTCGCGCGATGGCTCGGCGACATCCACGGCGCCACCCCGCTGTAGCCGCCCTTCAGCTTCTGGAACACCTGCGGCGACCGGGTCAGGCTCTCCGCCCCGCCCGCGATCACGACGGTGTCCATCCCGGCCCTGATGCTCGCCGCGGCGGTCTGGACCGACGCGAGGCTCGACGCGCAGTGGCGGTTGTGGGCGAGCCCCGGCACCTCGATCATCCCCAGCTCGACGGCGACATAGCGGGCGATGTCGCCTCCACCCTGGAGCACCTCACCGAGCACGATGTCGTCGACGTCCGCGGCGGGGATCCCCGAGCGCTTCAGTGCCTCCTCGACCGCGAATCTCCCGAGGTCGAAGGCGTCGAAGTCCACGAGGGAGCCGCGGCGAGCGGTCCCGATGGCGGTGCGTGCGGCAGCGACGATGACGGCGTCACCCATGGCGTGCTCCTCGGTGCGCGGGCAGGCCGACGGAGCGTACGTCACCGGGGTCACGAGCGCCGAGGTCCGGGACCTTTCGGTCCGGGGTGGCTCGCGCCTGCTCCGCTGCGCCGGCGGCGCGCTCCGCGGCCCGGGCCGCGAGTGCCGGTACCCTGCGCCCATCCGCGAGCCCCTCACCGAGCACCACGCCCCCGGCGATCCCGCACCTCGGGGTTCGGGGCGCGACCCGCAGGCGTGGCTCCGGCGCCTGCTCGGTGCGCTCGCGGCGCTGTCGCTCGTGCTCGTCGCCACCGGGCTGTACCTGACCTTCGAGTACCGCCCCGCGCCGGGCATCGAGGGCGACGACGGGCGCCCGGGTCTGGTGGGGGTGGCGCAGTCGCTGCACACCATCGGCGCGTACGCGTTCGTCGCGGTGGTGTTCGTCGTCGTCGGCCTCGCGCTCGCGGTCGCGAGCCGCCGTGACCAAGCGCCCGCAGCGGTCGCCGCAGCGGGCATCGGCCTCGTGCTCGTCGCCCTCGGGTTCGTGGTCACCGGACGCCAGCTCCCCTGGAGCGCCCTCGAATGGGTCACGTCGGAGCTCTCGCGCGCGTTCGAGGGCATCGTCGGCTTCCCGTCGGAGGTGCGGTCGGTGCTCGTCGGGAACGACGACCTGAGCCCCGCGCGCTACGAGACGCTGGCGTGGATCCACATCGCGGGCCTGCCGGTGTTCGCGGTGTTCGCTGCCTGGTGGATGATCGGCGCGCTCCAGGCCGGCCACCGGACCGACGGGGACGGGCGCACGCACGGCTCGGCCGAGTCCGCGGTCGCCACGACCCCGACGCGATCGGTCGGCCTCGCCGAGCAGCTCTTCGGGACCGACGACCCCGACACCGTTCGGCTCCAGGTGGACGCGTTCCTCAACCGCCATCTGCGGATGGGCCTCGGCGCCCTGGACTTCATCCGGGTGGGGACCGGGATCATCCTCGGTGTGCGAACGACCGACGGCCGACCCGTCGTCGTGCGCTGCTTCCCACCCGGGACGAGCACCGCGTATGTGCGGGCGGTCCAGG
>BTUT01000251.1:0-5199 GCA_045862935.1 Acidimicrobiia bacterium | reverse complement strand
TGCGGGTGCGCCTCGGTACCCTGGCCCGATGGCCGTACGGACCAGTCCGGTCGACGGTCGGTCGCTCCCCGGCTGGGCACGGGCTCGCGTCGGCTCCGACCCCGGGACGGTCCACCTGAACGTCGTCGCACCGGGCTCCGTCACCCCGGAGGCCGCCCGGCGGTGCGCGACGGGCCTCGTGGCGGCCGGGTACCGCCGGATCGTCACGAACGCGATGGCGCCGGACGACGCGCGCGCCTTCACCACCGCGGGGTTCGTCCCCGTCGAGGAGCTCTTCTTGTTCACGAGGTCGCTCGCCGACCTGCCGTCCGCCTCGGTGCCCACACGCCGCACGAGCCGCCGGTCCGTCGTCGCGCTCGATCGCCTCGCCTTCGGTGCACGCGCCTTCGACCGGGCGGCGCTGATCGACGCCTGCGGGTCCACGCCGGTGTCCCGCGTGCGCGTGAGCGGCCCGCGACGCGCGCCCACCGGCTACGCCCTCACGGGGATCGCCGGGTGGCGCGCGTACGTCCAGCGGCTCGCCGTGCACCCCGACGCCCGCCGCCGCGGGATCGGGCGCGGGCTGCTCGCCGACGGTCTGCGCTGGGCGGCGCGATGCGGGGCGCGCACCGCACTGGTGAACACGCACGACGACAACCCGGGCGCGAAGGCGCTCTACGAGGCGTTCGGCTTCGAGCAGCTCCCCGAGGGCCTCGTCGTGGTGGAGCTGAGGTCGTGAGTCCGGCGCGCCCGGTCACCGCCCGGCTCCCGGCCGCGGTCGTCGCGGTGTTCGCGGCGGTGTTCGCGGCGGTGCTCGCGGCCGCGCTCGCGGTCGGTTCGCTCACCGCCGGCCCGGCTCGGGCGCAGGCCCCGGCACGAGCCCGGGCCCAGTCCGGCGCGCCGGACTCCACACCGACCACCGCGCCCGCGACCCCGACCGGCCCGGTGGCCTCGGGACCGCGCCTCGAGCTCGTGGCCCAGGACGCCTGGACTCCGCTCGGCGCCGACGTCGGCCTCCGCCTGGCCGTCACGAACCCGCCGCCGGGAGCCACGCTCAGCTTCAGCGTGCACCAGGCGTTCACCGCTCGCCGGAGCTACGACGCGACCATGCTGGGCGGCCCGCTCGCCTCGGTGCTGAGCCAGACCGGGGTGGACCTCGGGGCCCTCCCCGTCGACGACGCGGGCGACCACGTCGTGGCGCTCGGTCTGCAGTCCCCCACCGAGCCGCTCGATCGGGCGCGGCTCAACGTCCGCCGTGCCGGGATCTACCCCCTGGTGGTGGACCTGCGTGACGCCGACGAGCGGACGGTCGCGAGCTTCCGCACCGCCCTCCTCGTGGTCGATCCCGATCGTCCCCCCGTGACCGAGCCCCTGGAGGTGGCCTGGGTCTGGCCGATCACCGAGCCCCCGTCGTTCCTGCCCAACGGCCAGCCGGACCGCGACGTGATCGCGGCGCTGCGCCCGGAAGGTCGGCTCGGGCGGATGGTCGGCGCCCTCAACGCCTACGCGGACGTCCCGGTCACGCTCGCGCCCACCGGTGAGACGGTCGAGGCCTGGGTCGAGACGGCCGACGCCGACCTGTCCGTCCGGGCCGCGGCCGACGGACTGCGGGCCGCCGCCGTGAACCGCCAGGTCCTCGACGGCCCGTACGTCCCGATGAACCTGCCCGCGCTCCTCGACCACGGCCTCTACGGTGCGGTCGACGACGGGTTCACCCGGGGCACCGAGGCCCTCCGAGCCTTCTTCGGTCCGAGCCTCGACTCCTCCACGCGCGTGGTGGAGCCCGCGTCCGCGTCGGCCGTCGGTCGGGTGAACGGCGCCGGAGCGAAGCGCCAGATCGTGGACGCCGCGGCCCTCGCACCCGGCCCCGAGACCCGGCTCACGCCCGCGCAGCCGGTCACCATCCCGGCCCCGTTGATCACCGGCGGCACCGAGCCGGTCACCGCGCTCGTGACCGACCCGGGGATCCAACAGCTCCTCACCGCGGCGGACCTGGCGCCGGCCCTGCGGGCGCAGCTCGTGCTCGGAGCGCTCGCGGTGGTCGCCCAGGAGGCGCCGTCGGTGCCGCGGGTCGTGACGATGGTGAACCCCGACGACTACGACCCGCCCACCGAGCTGCTCACGGCGCTCCTCGCCGGCCTCCGCAACAACCCCTACCTCCGCCCGGTGACCACGGCGCAGGCCTTCGACACCGTCGCCCTCGACCCCCCGACGCCCACCGTCAACGCCGGCGCGGCCACCTCCGAGCGCGTGCTCGCCCTGAACCCGTCGACCCCGCCCGCGGTGAGCGCCGACGAGTACGGCCGTCAGCGAACCCGGCTCAACTCCTTCGGAGCCCTCACCCGCGCGGGCGATCCCGACGTCGGCGTCGCGGACCGATCCCTGCTCGCATCGGTGACGTCGGCGTGGCCGCTCGACATCGGCCGCGCGCGCGCGAGGGCCCACCTCGGCGTCGTCGACCGCGTCGTGGCCGACTTCGTGGGTCGGATCGAGGTCCCCGACCCTCGCACGATCACCCTCACCTCACGTTCGGGTGAGATCCCGCTCACCTTCCGGAACGACACGGGCGCTCCGATCCGCCTGCGCGCCGCACTGTCGAGAGCGAAGCTCTTCTTCCCCCACGGCACGGTGCTCGACCTCGACCTTCCTCGCAACAGCACGACCATCCGTGTCGCGGTCGAGGCACGCACTTCGGGTACGTTCCCCCTCGACCTGGAGGTGACCTCGACCGATGGCGTGCTGCCGATCTCGCAACGCCGACTCGAGGTCCGGTCCACGTACGTGAGCACCGTCGGCATCGTCCTGATGGTGTCGGCCGTGGGCTTCCTGGCCGTCTGGTGGGGATTCGACCTGCGTCGACGCCGTCGACGGCGCGCCCGCCCCGCGCCCTCGTGATCCGAGTCCCCGCCGCGCCGGCGCCGCCTGGCGGCGGGATGCACCGGCTGCTCCGTTCGAGCGCCGTCGTCGGGCTCGGCACCGCGCTCTCGCGCCTCACCGGCTTCGGCAGGGTCGCGGCGATCGCGTACGCGCTCGGTGCGACGAAGGTCGCCGGCGTCTACGCCTACGCCAACGAGACGCCGAACATCTTCTACGAGCTGCTGCTCGGCGGGATCCTCACCGCCACGCTGCTCCCGCTCTTCGTCCGCCAGCTCGCCGAGGACGACGAGGAGGCGACGAACGCGATCGTGACGGTGGCCGCGGTCGCCCTCCTCGGAGCCACCGTCGCCGGCATCGCACTCGCGCCGTGGATCGTGTAGATCTACACGATCCAGGTCGACGGTCCCACCCAGGACGCCCAACGCGAGCTCGCCACCTCGTGGATGCGGTGCTTCATGCCCCAGATCTTCTTCTACGGCATGACCGCGATCGCGACCGGACTGCTGAACGCGCGCCGACGGTTCGCGGCAGCCGCGTTCGCGCCGGTCCTCAACAACGTCGTGGTGATCGCGCTGTTCCTGTCGATCCCGCGCTGGGTCGATGGGCCGATCACGCTGGAGGGCGTCCTCGACGACACCGCACTGCTGCTGCTCATCGGCCTGGGCACCACCGCGGGCATCGCGGCGATGGCCCTCGCCCTCTGGCCGGCACTCGTCCGTGCCGGTGTACGGCTCCGGCCCGTGTTCGCGTGGCGACACACCGCGGTGCGGCTGATGCTGCGCCTCTCCTCCTGGACGGTGGGCTACGTCGTCGCGAACCAGATCGCGCTCTGGGTCGTCCTGGTGCTCGCCAACGGCGAGTCGAGCGGGCCGTTCGTCTACCTCTCGGCGTACGCGTTCTTCCAGCTCCCCCACGGCCTGTTCGCGGTGTCGATCACCACGGCGATCCAGCCGGAGCTGGCGTCGGCGTACGTGGCCGAGAGCTGGCTCGGGTTGCGCTACCGGTTCGCGCGGGGCTTGCGCATGATCATCGCCCTGATGATCCCGGCCGCCGCGCTGTACGTCGGCCTCACCCAGCCCATCGTCACCGCGCTGCTCCAACGTGGCGCGTTCGACGCGAGCGCCACCGAGCGGGTCGCCGACACGTTGCTCGGCTTCGCCGTCGGGCTCCCGGCCTTCAGCGCGTACCTCTACACGTTGCGGGGCTTCTACTCGATGCAGGACACGCGCACGCCGTTCGTGGTGAACTGCTTCGAGAACGCGTTGAACATCCTCGCGGCGCTGCTGCTCTACCCCGCGCTCGGCATCCCCGGACTCGCGCTTGCGTTCTCGATCGCCTACACGATCTCCGCCGTGGGCGCGCTCGCGGTGATGAGCCGGCGCCTCGGCGGGCTGCGGGGTCGCCAGATCGGCTCGACCGCCGCGCGCGTGGCGCTCGTCGGTGCTGGGGTCGCGGGCGTCACGTGGGTCGTCGCCGATCAGGTCGGCTACTCCACCCCCACCGATGCGCTCGTCGCGTGCGTCGCGGCCGGCATCGTCGGGATCGCGGTGGCCGTCGGTGGGCTGTGGGCGCTGCGGGTCCACGAGCTCGCCGAGCTGCGGGCGGCGTTCGGCCGAGGGGCGCGCCGCAGCGCCGTCGTGTCACGATGAGGAACCCACGTGCGGGGCGCGAGGGCTGCGCCGGGCAAAGGAGACGGGGTTGGGCGTCAGAGTGGTCACCGACAGCGCGTGCGATCTCCCCGAGAACCTGGTCGACGCGCTCGGCATCGAGGTGGTGCCGCTCTCGATCCGCTTCGGTGACGAGGAGCTCGTCGATCGCGAGCAGCTCACACCCGACGAGTTCTGGGACCGGCTCCGCACCACCAGCGAGCTCCCCGAGACGTCCGCGCCGTCCGCCGGAGCGTTCGAGGCGCGCTTCCGTGACCTGATCGGTCGCGGTGCGACCGGCATCATCTGCATCAACCTCTCCTCGCGCCTGTCCGCCACGATGCAGGCCGCGCAGGTGGCCGCGAACACCGTGCGCGACGACTGCCCCACCGTCGTCATCGACTCGCGCACCGTCTCGATGGGTCTGGGGGCGCTGTGCCTCACCGCTGCGCGCCGCGCGGCCGACGGCGCGCGCCTCGAGGAGATCGTCGAGGACGTGCTGTCGCGGCGCGACCGCACCCGGCTCTTCGGCGCGCTCGACACCCTCGAGTTCCTCAAGCGCGGGGGCCGCATCGGCAACGCACGCGCGCTGCTCGGCTCGATGCTCTCGATCAAGCCCCTCGTCGAGGTGCGCGACGGCGTCGTGGAGGAAGCCGGCAAGGTGCGCACCCGGTCGAAGGCGCTCCACCAGCTCGCC
>BTUT01000250.1:0-5203 GCA_045862935.1 Acidimicrobiia bacterium | reverse complement strand
GCGCGTCGACGAGATCGAGCAGCCGGTCGGGCGGGGTGCGCGCGGTGTCGACGAGCAGCGCGCAAGCGCCGGTCGCCCGCGCCGTCATCACGGGCATCCGGATCGCGACGGACGACAGCGGGGCCAGGATCGGCACCACCGGCCCGTTGGCTCCCCACCTTGCGACCCGCCCGAGGTTCCGGCTCCACGCCTCGGCCATCGAGGCGTGCGAGATCGCAACCAGCTTGGGCGTCCCGGTCGAACCCGACGTGCAGACGATCCAGGCGGCGAGATCGGCGCCGAGGTCGGCTTCGCGGGCGATGTCGGAGGCGACGGCGGCGACGCCCTGTTCGTGACCCGCCACGTCCACCCGCGCCGCGCTGGAGATGTCGGCGGGACCGAGGACCGTCAACCCCCGGGCCTCGAGCGCGGCGCGGGCGGCGGCATCGTCGGCGAGCACGAAGGACGCACCGACCCGCGAGCAGTGCTCGACGCACCGCTCGGGCGGCTCGGTGGGGTCGAGGAGCAACGCCGTGCGGGCACCCATCGCCACACCGAAGATCGCCGCGAACGACCAGACCGTCTTCGGCACGACCACACCCACGACCCCACCGCGCGGCGCGTGCGCCGCGACCGCAGCTCCGATCGCGCGAGAAAGCGCATCGAGCTCGGCGTACGACAGGACGGTGTCGGTGTCGCGCACTGCCGGAGCACCGGCGTGGCGTCGCCCCGCTTCCCACCACCGCTGTGAGAAGCTCACTCGCAACACGTGTTCTTCGTCTTGCAGTGCGGGCAGAGCCACCGGTGGCGGATCGGATCGAACTCCTCCCCGCAGTGCTGGCAGGGCATCGCCTCTCCTCGCTCGAGCGTCTCGCCCGTGACGCTACGCGACACCACGCCGGCGCGGTGCACGGTCAATGGCTGCTGATCCTCCAGGCCGCCGTCGCCCGCAGCGCCGTAGCCTTCCGTGCCGCGTCGCAGCTTGAGAGCGCGCCCCGTACGCGCCGCGGCGCATGCGCTAGGAATCTGTGCATGCACGTCCTCGACAACGCCGAGCTCATGACCGCCGGCAACCGGTTTTCCCGCGCGCTCGACTCGGCGGGTGTGCCGCCGCGCGGTGGGGTCGCGATCGTGGCCGGCAACGTTCCCGAGTACCTCGCGGCGTACCGCGCCACGCAGTGGTCAGGCCGTCGGTTCACCCCCATGTCGTGGCGCTGGTCGGCGGAGGACGTCGCCTACGTCGTGGGGAACTGCGCCGCCGACGCGCTCGTCGCCGAAGCCCGTCACGCCGATCTCGTCACCGAGGCGGCCGAGCTCGTCGCGCCGGAGCGCCGGTTCGCGATCCGCGGATCGATCCCGGGCTTCCAGGACTGGTCGGTGGTCGACGCGATGGCCGGCGACGAGCTCCCCCACCCGGTGGCGGGCAGCCACATGATGTACACGTCGGGCACCACGGGCCGACCGAAGGGGGTGCTGCGTCCGGGCATCGAGGGACCGCCGCCGGGCCAGATCGGCCGTGCCGGCCGCGAGATGCTCGAGTGGTGCCTGGGCGACGACGCCGGCGGCAGTCACCTCGTCTGCACGCCGCTGTACCACGCCGCACCGCTCACCTACGCCGACGGCGCCGCGCTGCTCGGCGCACAGCTCGTGCTGCTCGAGCGCTTCGACGCCGAGACCGTGCTCCAGGCGATCGAGACGCATCGGATCAGGTCGACGTTCATGGTCCCGACGCAGTTCGTACGGCTCCTGCGCCTCCCCGAGGAGGTCCGCCGCCGCTACGACGTGTCGTCGCTGAGGCTCGTGGTGCACGGCGCCGCGCCGGTCGCGCCGGAGATCAAGCGGGCGATGATCGACTGGTTCGGGCCGGTGCTCTTCGAGTTCTACGGTGGCACCGAGGGCGGGGGGCTCATGATCACGTCACAGGAGTGGCTCGACCATCCCGGCGCGGTCGGCCGCCCCCGCAACGACCTGATCGTCGAGATCCGCGACGACGACGGCCGCCCGCTCCCGACCGGGGCCACCGGCCAGGTGTGGTTCGGCGGCTACACGCGCTTCGAGTACCAGGACGACCCCGACAAGACCGCCGAGACCTGGGACGGCGACCACTTCACGCTCGGCGACATCGGCTACGTCGACGACGACGGCTACCTGTACCTGTGCGACCGGCGCGCCGACGTCATCATCAGCGGGGGCGTCAACATCTACCCCGCGCAGGTCGAGGCGGTGCTGCTCGGTCACCCCGCGGTGGGTGACTGCTGCGTGGTCGGCGTGCCCGACGACGAGTGGGGCGAGACGGTGCTCGCGGTGGTGCAGCCGAGCGAAGGGTTCCTGGGCGACGACGCGCTGGCCCACGCGCTCCTCGCGCACTGCCGTGCCGGCCTCCCCGCGTACCAGGTGCCGCGCGCCGTCGACTTCGACCCCGCGCTCCCCCGCACCGAGACCGGGAAGCTCGGCCGCCGGGTGATCCGCGAGCGCTACTGGGCCGGCCGCGACCGCCGCATCTGACCACGATGGAGTGGGGTCAGGGGCGGGATCCCGCCGGTGGCTCCTTCGGCAGACCGAGCACCCGCTCCCCCACGATCGTGCGCTGCACCTCGTCGGTCCCACCGCCGATGCGGGCGCCCGGCACCCCGCACACGAACCGGTGCCAGGCGAACGTCCCCCACTCGCCGGTGTCGGCGGCGAGCCGCGGGCCGAGCACGGCGGTTGCGAGGTCGGCGATGCCGTGGCTCTTGCGCGCGTTGCGCAGCTTCACGATCGACATCTCCGGTCCCGGCGCCTGGCCCGCCCGGAGCGCGGCCGTGCCCCGCGCGAGCGTCCACGTGGTGATGCGCTCGTGCGTGTACAGCTCGGCGAGCCGCTGCCGGACGAGCGGGTCGGACGGGTCGCCGTGGTGTCGGACCAGCTCGACCCACCGCTCGAACGGCCCGGGGCCGGGCGCGAGGCCGAGCCCGCTCGACCCGACCGTGCGCTCGTTGCCCAGGGTCGTCATCGCAGCCGACCAGCCCGCGCCGACGTCGCCGAGCCGGTGGGAGTCGGGCACGCGCACGTCGTCGAGGAACACCTCGTTGAACCCCGCGCCCCCGGTCATCTGGCGGATGGGCCGGACCGTCACGCCCGGAGCGTGCATGTCGACGAGGAAGCAGGTGATCCCGCGGTGGCGGGGGGCGTCGGGATCCGTACGGCACAGCGCCATGCCGATGTCGGCGACGTGCGCGTTCGACGTCCACACCTTCTGCCCGCTGACGATCCAGTCGTCGCCGTCGCGCACCGCACTGGTCGTGAGCGACGCGAGATCCGATCCGGCCCCCGGCTCGCTGAACAGCTGGCAGGCCAGCAGGTCGCCGCGGTGCAGGCCCGGGAGGTACGCGCGCTGCAGCTCGGGTGAGCCCTGTGCGGTGATCGGCGGAGCGACCATCCAGATGCCGATGGTCAAGCACGCGCCGATCGGCACGTCGTACCCGCGCTCGAGCGCGGCGTACGCCTGGCGGTGCGCCCGCGTGAGACCCCGACCGCCGAGCTCGACGGGGCCGTCGATCCAGCCGAACCCGGCATCGAAGCGCAGGGCCGCCCACGCCTTCTCGCGCGCGACGGTGGCGAGCTGCTCCTCGACCGGCTGCTCCTCGAAGAGCGACACCTCGTCGGACCCTTCGCCCCACATGAACGGCGCATCCTCGGGCTTGCGGGTCGCGTGCGCCCCGAGGAACGTCCGGGCCTCCGCGAGCAGCTCGTCGATCGACTCCTCGGCCATCATCCCTCCCGCACCCGGTCGGCACCGGACCCTCGGTCGGCGCCGGACTCCTGGTCGATGCCGGACCCCGAGTCGGACCCCGGCCACGCGACCGCACCCGCGGCCCGCAACGCGTGCGCGTCGAGCCCCAGCTCCTCGCAGACTGCCTCGGTGTCGGCGCCCGGGCACGCGTAGCTCCGGCGCGGCCGCCCGGGGGTGCGCGAGAACCGGGGCGTGGGCACGAGCTCCGTCCCACCGTCGGGCAGGGCGCGGAACACCCCGCGCGCGACGTGCGCCGGGTGTGAGGGCACCTCGGTGAACGAGTACACCGGCGTCACGCAGGCATCGGTCTCCGCGAACACGGCCTCCCACTCCGCGCGGGTCCTGGTCCGGAACACCTCCGCGAAGATCCCGACGAGCGCGTCCCAGCTCGCCGGGTCGTCACGATCAGGGAGCGCCGCGGCGTCGAGACCCAGGCGATCGAGGAGCACGGCGTAGAACTGTGGCTCGATCGGCGCGACCGTGACGTACTCGTGGTCACTCGTCTCGTAGACGTTGTACACCGGCGATCCGCCGTCGAAGAAGTTGGTGCCCACCTCCTCGCGGTGCAGGCCGCTGCGGGCCATCCCGTAGTAGACGGAGTAGAGCGACATGACTCCGTCGACCATCGCGACGTCGACGACCTGGCCGCGCCCCGAGCGCTGCGCCTCGAGGAGCGCGCACACCACGCCGTACGCGAGGTGCAGCCCCCCGCCCGCGAAGTCGCCGAGCACCTGGAGGAGCGGAACCGGCTTCGCGCCTCGCGTGCCGATCGAGCCGACGGCGCCGGTGATCGCCTCGTAGTTCAGCGAGTGTCCGGCCCGTTGCGCGAGCGGCCCGTCCTGTCCCCAGCCGGTGAGGCGTCCGTACACGAGGCGCGGGTTCGCGGCCATCAGGTCGTCGGGCCCGAGCCCGAGCCGCTCGCACACGCCGGGGCGGAACGACTCGACGAACGCGTCGGCGCGGGCGGTGAGCGCCTTCACCACGGCGACGCCGTCGGGGTGCTTGAGGTCGACCGCGATCGACCGGCGACCGCGGTTGTACTCCGAGTAGCGGTACGCGACCGGCCCGGGGGGCACCTCCTCCCTGCGGTGCACCCGCACGATGTCCGCACCCAGGTCACCCAGCTTCTGGGTGCCGAACGGCAGCGCACCGAGCCCCGCGAGCTCCACGACCCGGATCCCGACGAGCGGACCCGACGGCTCCTCACCCACGCTCCGACCCCCTCGATCCTCCGGCAGGGACCCGGCAGCGTGTCATAGTGTGCGCGATGACAGCCACCGAGCGCGCGCCTGCACCGCGCCGGCGGCGCAGCGACGGTGAGAGCACCCGCCGGCGGGTCCTCGACGCCGCGGTGGCCAGCATCCTCGAGCTCGGCTACTACCAGGCGAGCTCGAACGAGATCGCTCGCCGGGCGGGCGTGACCTGGGGTGCGATCCAGCACCAGTTCGGGAC
>BTUT01000249.1:0-5212 GCA_045862935.1 Acidimicrobiia bacterium | reverse complement strand
GTCGGGTCACCAAGATCCTGAAGTAGTCCCAGCCACCCGAACGCAGAGAGGCAACCGACATGGCGTCCGACAAGCGGGTCAAGGTGACCCTCGCGTGCGAAGAGTGCAAGCGGCGGAACTACATCACGGTGAAGAACAAGACCAACGACCGTGAGCGGATCGAGATGAAGAAGTACTGCCGCTTCGACCGCAAGCACACCCTCCACAAGGAGACCCGGTAGCACCGCCGTACCCGCGGGTAACCCTCTCGCGTGAGACAGAGTCTGATCATGGCCCAACACGGGGCGATCCCCGACGAGATGCCGGACCTGGTGTCGGCCGCCCGGGAGGGCGACCGGTCTGCGTTCGACGAGATCGTTCGGCGGACCTACGTCGAGACCTACACGCTGGCGGTGCGGCTCACCGCCTCGGAAGAGGACGCCCGGGACGTGGTGCAAGAGGCCTACCTCCGAGCCTGGAAGGGGATCCGGCGCTTCCGCGGTGACGCGCAGTTCTCCACCTGGATGTACCGGATCACGGCCAACGCCGCGGCCACCGCGGCCAACAAGCGTCGCCGGCTGCGCACGGTCCACCTCGACGAGGTGGCCGACCCGGTCGAGACCGAGGTCGCTCTCCACCCCGAGCTCGCCACCGAGAACACCGAGCTCCTCGCCGAGCTCGCGGCTGCGCTCGACGAGCTGCCGCCGCGGCTGCGGAGCCTCGTCGTCCTCAAGGACGTCTACGGCCTCTCCCACGAGGACATCGCCGAGGAGCTGGGGATCTCGGTCACCGCGGCCAAGGTCCGGCTGCACCGGGGTCGCAAGCGGATGCGTGACCTGCTGTACGAGGAAGGGGGTCGCCGTGCCGATGCGGTGTGAGGAGATCGCGAACCTGCTCCCCGACGCGGTCGACTCGGCCGAGCCGGTGGCGCTTCCGATCCAGCGCCACATCGAGTCGTGCCTGCGGTGCCAGGCCGAGCTCGCCCGCTACCGCCGCATGATCCGCGGGCTCCAGCTGCTGCGCACGCAGTACCTCGAGCCGACCCCCGGGCTCCTGGCCGCGACCTTGGCGCACATCACTGCTGCGAGTGAGCGCCGAGCCATCACGTCGGCGCTCACGAAGCGCCGGATCGCGTATGCCAGCGCCGTTGCCGGTGCCGTCGCCGCCGCCGGCACGACCACCGCCGCGGTCCTGGTGGCACGCGCCAAGCGCCGCACCCTCGTCGTCTGAGGTCCGCCGGGCCGACCCGGAGCGGCCACGGGTGGCGCTGCTAACCTGTGCCGTCCCGGCTTCCGGTTCGGTTCGAGCCTGAGGCCTGGCCCCCAGAGGGCAGTAGCTCAACTGGCAGAGCACCGGTCTCCAAAACCGGCGGTTGGGGGTTCGAGTCCCTCCTGCCCTGCTCGTGGCGGAACTGCCATGCAATCCCTTCCCCTCGACCTTTGCGGACCAGGACACGTCAGCGTTGAACCGACAGACCAAGCGGCTCATGGCCAAGCAGGGTGCCGACAAGCCTCGCGCGCCCGAACGGCGCACACCGCCCCAGCCGTCGCCCGCGAAGGAGAAGGTGGGCGCGCGCCAGTACTTCTCCGAGGTGCGCGGGGAGCTGAAGAAGGTCGCGTGGCCCACCCGCAAGGAGGTCGTCAACTCCACGATCGTCGTGCTGATCGCCATCGTGGTGATGACCGCTCTCATCTTCGGCTTCGACTACGCGTCGTCCAAGTTCGTCCTGTTCCTCTTCGACTGACCGACTGATCGACACCATGACACTCGACCACAACGACCTCGACCTCGCGGGAGCCGTTGCCCCGCCCAACCCCGAGTCGGAGGCCACCGCGGACGCGGCTGCCGGGACCGCCACGGAGACCGAGGTCGACGTGGAGTTCGGGCTCGACCCCTCCGCCGAGCTGGTCGACGTGATCGACCTCGACGAGGAGCCCGAGGTGGCTCCCGAGCCCAGCCCGTACGACCGCCCGGGGCGCTGGTACGTGGTGCACTCGTACGCGGGCTACGAGAACAAGGTCAAGCAGAACCTGGCCAATCGGGTGCGCTCCTACCACACCGAGGACCAGATCTTCGAGGTCGTCATCCCGATGGAGGACGTCATCGAGTTCAAGGGCGGCCAGCGCCGCGTGGTGCAGAAGAAGATGTACCCGGGCTACGTGCTCGTCCGGATGAACCTCGACGACAACACCTGGGGCATCGTGCGCAACACGCCGGGTGTCACCGGGTTCGTGGGCCCGAGCGGGGCCAAGCCGACACCGTTGTCGCGCAAGGAGGTGGAGGACATCCTCGGGGTGGCCAAGCCCGAAGGCCCGGCCGCCGAGAAGAAGGTCCGACCCCGGGTGGAGTTCGAGGAGGGCGAGCAGGTCCGGGTCGTCACCGGCCCGTTCGCGGACTTCAACGGCGCGATCTCCGAGATCGACGTCGATCGCTCGAAGCTCAAGGTGCTCGTCAACATCTTCGGTCGGGAGACGCCGGTCGAGCTCGAGTTCGGTCAGGTCGCGAAGCTGTAGCCACCACCGTCGACGACGCGGGGAGCGGGTCGACCGAGCAGCGCAACGAGCGCCCGAGGGACGGCGACCCCGTCCCGGAGCGAGAGAGGCAACGAGATGGCCAAGAAGAAGGTCGCCGCCATCGTGCGGATCCAGATCGACGCCGGGCAGGCCACGCCGGCGCCGCCGGTCGGCACCGCGCTCGGGCCGCACGGCATCCAGATCATGGACTTCTGCAAGGCGTACAACGCCGCGACCGAGAACCAGCAGGGGATGGTGATCCCCGCCGAGATCACCATCTACGAGGACCGCTCGTTCGCGTTCGTCACGAAGACCCCGCCGACCCCCTTCCTCATCCGCCAGGCGGCCGGTGTGGAGAAGGGCGCGCAGAACCCGCGCACCGAGAAGGTGGGCAGCATCACCCGCGAGCAGCTGCGCGAGATCGCGGAGACGAAGATGCCCGACCTCAACGCCATCGACCTCGACGGCGCGCTCGCGCAGGTCGCGGGCACGGCGCGCTCGATGGGCATCGAGGTCACTGACTGACCCACCCATCGGCCCGGCACGCGGCCGGGCGCACGACTCGGCGGAGGACCTCGCCGCCGAGCTCCGTCCACGACGAGGGAGGACCTCATGGCCCCGCACGGAAAAGCCCACCGCGACGCACTCACCCGCTTCGACCGCGAGAAGCTGCACACGCCCGAAGAGGCGTTCGCGCTCGTGAAGTCGCTGTCGACCCGGAAGTTCGACGAGACCGTCGAGGTGGCGATCCGCCTCGGGGTCGACCCCCGCAAGGCCGATCAGATGATCCGCGGCACCGTGTCGCTGCCGCACGGCACCGGCAAGTCGGTGCGGGTGGCCGTGTTCGCCGCGGGGGACGCGGCGCGTGAGGCCGAGAGCGCCGGAGCCGACGCAGTGGGTGCCGACGACCTCGTCGCCCGGGTGGAGCAGGGCTTCCTCGACTTCGACGTGGCCATCGCCACGCCCGACCTCATGCCCCTCGTCGGGAAGCTCGGACGCACGCTCGGCCCGCGGGGGCTGATGCCCAACCCCAAGACCGGCACCGTCACCAACGACGTGGGTCGCACGGTCGAGGAGTACAAGGCCGGCCGCGTGGAGTACCGCACCGACCGCTACGGCAACGTCCACGTGCCCGTGGGCAAGGTGAGCTTCGAGGTCGACGCCTTGAGCGCCAACTACCTGGCCGTGCTCGACGAGGTGAACCGGGCGAAGCCCGCGGCGGCCAAGGGCCGCTACCTCAAGGGTGTCTCGACGTCCTCGACGATGGGTCCGGGGATCCGCATCGACCCGGCCGCCCGGGAGCGCGTCTGATCCGGCGCGAGGCGTGCGACGGGCGAGCGTCCCTCGACGGGCGCGCCACCTCGCCGAGCGAGTAGCATCACCCGGACCAGACCTGCGCTCGCCGAAGACCTTCGGTCCCCGTGAGGGGGTAATGGACGGGCTCCCCCGCTCCGCCGAATGAGGCCGTGCTCGCCGAACCGACCCGTGGCTGTCCGCTGGGCGCCCGAGCCGTGACGACGGGGCGCCTCGGCCCCTGAGGCGTCCCGCGTTCACCAGCCGCACCAGCACCCCTCGAGTTCGGAGCACGCACATGGCGAGACCCGAGAAAGTCGCCGTCGTCGACGAGATCCGCACGAAGCTCGACGAAGCCGACGCGGCGATCCTCACCGAGTACCGCGGCCTCACGGTCAGCGAGCTGGCCGCGCTGCGGAGCGCGCTGCGCCCCGCGGGCACCGAGTACAAGGTCTTCAAGAACACCCTCGCCCGTCGCGCGGCCGACGAGGCGGGGCTCGCGGGGCTCGCCGAGCTCCTGGGTGGCCCGACCGCGATCGCGTTCGTCCGCGGTGACGCGGTCGGAGCCGCAAAGGCTCTGCGCGACTTCGGGAAGGGTGCGCCGGCGCTCGTGATCAAGGGCGGCCTGCTGGGCCCGCGGCTGCTCTCGCCGGCCGAGATCGAGGCCCTGGCCGACATCGAGCCGCGCGACGTGCTCCTCGCGCGCCTCGCGGGCGGATTCCAGGCGCCGCTCACGAAGGCGGCCGGCCTGTTCCAGGCGTTCACCCGGAACTTCGCCTACGGCCTCAAGGCCTACGTCGACCAGCGAGTGGCGGGCGGCGAGGCAGCGCCCGTTCCCGTCGACGAGAGCCCTGCGGACGAGGTTCCGGCGGCCGAGGGCCCGACCGCCGAGGTTCCGGCGGCCGAGAGCCCCGCGGGCGAGAGCCCGACCGCCGAGAGCCCCGCGGGCGAGACCCTGCCGGCCGACGCCGACTGACCGACCCAGACCCAGCAGCGACCAACCGCTCCAACGAAGAGAGATGACCACCATGGCAATGAGCACTGACGAGCTCCTCGACGTCTTCAAGAACATGACCGTCCTCGAGCTCAACGACTTCCTCAAGGCGTTCGAGGAGGAGTTCGGCGTCACCGCGGCCGCACCGGCGGCTGTCGCCGTGGCCGCGGCTCCGGCGGCGGGCGGCGGCGAGGCCGCAGGTGGCGAGGAGCAGGACGAGTTCGATGTCGTCCTCGTGGCCGCCGGCGAGAAGAAGATCAACGTGATCAAGGAAGTCCGTGCACTCACCACCCTGGGCCTCAAGGAGGCGAAGGAGCTGGTGGACGGCGCGCCCAAGGCCGTGCTCGAGAAGGCCTCCAAGGAGGACGCCGAGAAGGCGAAGGCGCAGCTCGAGGAGGCCGGCGACACCGTCGAGCTCAAGTAGCCCCCGATC
>BTUT01000248.1:0-5222 GCA_045862935.1 Acidimicrobiia bacterium | reverse complement strand
ATCACATGCGTGTGATTTGTCCACAGCGTCTTCCACAGGGCTGTGGAAGACGCCCGCCGGAGGCGTCGGGGTTTCCGTGAGCAGCTCGTTCGTCCACCTCCACCTGCACACCGAGTACTCCATGCTCGACGGCGCGGCTCGGATCCCGGACGTGGTCGCCAAGGCCGCGGCGGACGGTCAGCCCGCGGTCGGGATCACCGACCACGGCAACATGTACGGCGTCCTCGACTTCTACCGGGCCGCACGCGAAGCAGACCTCAAGCCGATCCTGGGCATGGAGGCGTACTTCGTCGAGACGAGTCGCTTCGACCGACCTCGCCGGTCCGAGCACGAGATGTCGCACCTCACGCTGCTCGCGCTGAGCGGCCAGGGGTACAAGAACCTCATCAAGGTGTCGTCGGGCGCCTACCTCGACGGCTTCTTCTACAAGCCGCGCGCCGACTTCGACCTGCTCGAGCGACACCACGACGGTCTGGTGGCCACGTCGGGTTGCCTCGGGAGCGCGGTGTGCCAGCGGTTGCTGCACGACGACTACCAGGGCGCGCTCGCCGTCGCCGCGCGGTTCCAGGAGGTCATGGGTCGCGACAGCTACTTCATCGAGATGCAGGATCACGGGCTCGCGGAGCAGCACCGGGTGAACCGCGACCTGCTCCGCATCGCGCGCGCGATCGGTGCGCCGCTGCTCGCGACCAACGACAGCCACTACACCCAGCGCGACCATGCCGAGTCCCACGCGGCACTGCTGTGCGTGCAGACCGGGTCCACCCTCGACGACCCGAACCGCTTCAAGTTCGACGCCGACGAGTTCTACCTGAAGACCGCGGCGGAGATGCGCCACCTCTTCCGCGACCACGAGGACGCGTGCGACAACACGCTGTGGATCGCGGAGCGCGCCGACGTCGAGATCGGCTTCGACAACGCGGTGCTGCCGTCGTTCCCGACCCCCGAGGGCCACGACGAGGACTCGTACCTGCGCGAGCTCGTGATCGAGGGCGCCCGGCGCCGCTACGCCGACCCGCTGCCGCTGCACGTCGCGGAGCGCATCGACTACGAGCTCGGCGTGGTGAAGACGATGGGCTTCTCGGCCTACTTCCTCGTGGTCTGGGACCTCGTGCGCTACGCCCGGGACCAGGGCATCCGGGTCGGGCCCGGGCGCGGGAGCGCGGCGGGCTCGTGCGTGGCCTACTGCCTCGGCATCGTCGACATCGACCCCATCCGCTACGACCTGCTCTTCGAGCGGTTCCTCAACCCCGGTCGCAAGCAGATGCCCGACATCGACATGGACTTCGACTCGCGCTTCCGCAGCGACCTGATCCGCTACGCCGCGCAGCGCTACGGCGACGACCACGTCGCGCAGATCGTCACCTTCTCCACCATCAAGGCCCGGGCGGCCGTGCGTGATGCCGCGCGCGTCCTCGGCTACCCGTACGCGGTGGGCGACAAGATCGCGAAGCTCATGCCGCCACTCATCATGGGTCGCGACACACCTCTGCGCGCGTGCTTCGAGCAGGTCAAGGGGCACGAGGACGGCTACAAGATGGCCGGCGAGCTGCGCGAGCTCTACGCCGGCGACCCCGACGCCCAGCGCGTCATCGACGTGGCGCGCGGCCTCGAGGGGTTGCGTCGCCAGGACGGCATCCACGCGGCGGCGGTGGTGATCTCGCGTGACCCGCTCACCGAGTACCTGCCGATCCAGCGCAAGCCCGAGCCGGGCGGCGACCTGGCCGACGCGCCGATCGTCACCCAGTACGAGATGCACGGCGTGGAGGAGCTCGGGCTCCTGAAGATGGACTTCCTCGGCCTGCGCAACCTCGACGTGATCGAGGTCACGCGCGATCTCGTCGAGCGCAGCCGCGGGGAGCGTCCCGACATCGACAACGTGGCGCTCGACGACCCGAGGACGTTCGAGCTCCTGCGAGCCGGTGACACCGTCGGCGTGTTCCAGCTCGAGGGTGGGCCGGTCCGGTCGCTGCTGCGATCGCTGCAACCCTCTCGCTTCGAGGACATCGCCGCCCTCGTCGCGCTCTACCGGCCCGGGCCGATGGCGCAGAACTGGCACACCGAGTACGCCGATCGCAAGAACGGTCGCCGCCCGGTCGACTACCCCCACGCCGACCTCGAGGAGATCCTCGCCCCCACCTACGGGCTGATGATCTACCAGGAGCAGCTCATGCGCGTCGCGCAGCGGCTGGCGGGCTACTCGCTCGAAGAGGCCGACAACCTGCGCAAGGCCACGGGCAAGAAGATCCGCGCGCTCATCGCGAAGGAGCGCTCGAAGTTCGTCGACGGGTGCGTCGCGCAGGGTTACGAGCGCGAGTTCGGGGAGCGCATCTTCGACACCATCGAGCCGTTCGCCGACTACTCGTTCAACAAGTCGCACTCCGTCGGCTACGGGTACCTCGCCTACCAGACCGCGTACCTGAAGGCGAACTACCCGGTGGAGTTCCTCGCCGCGCTCCTCACCAGCGTGAAGGCGAACAAGGACCAGACCGCGGTCTTCCTCAACGAGTGCCGCCAGATGGACATCGCCGTGCTGGTCCCCGACGTCAACGAGTCGGAGTCCGACTTCTCCGTGCACGGCGACGCGATCCGCTTCGGCATGTCGGCGGTCCGCAACGTCGGTGAAGGCGTGGTGAAGCTGATCGTCGCCGCCCGCGAGGAGGGTGGGCGGTTCGAGGACTTCTACGACTTCTGCGAGCGCGTCGACCCGGGCGCGCTCAACAAGCGCACCATCGAGTCGCTCATCAAGGCGGGCGGCTTCGACTCGCTCGGGCACCCGCGTCAGGGCCTGCTCCTGGCCTTCGAGTCGATCGTCGACCAGACGCTCGCCCGCCGCCGCGAGCGCGATGCCGGGATCATGAGCCTCTTCGGCGACGCCGGCGGAGCCGAGGGCACCGCGCTGGGCGACGCCATGCGAACCTCGATCCCCGACACGGAGTTCTCGAAGTCCGTGCGCCTCGGGTTCGAGAAGGAGATGCTGGGCCTCTACGTCTCGGACCATCCGCTCATGGGGGCCGAGCGCGCGCTGCGTCGCTACACCGACGCCACGCTCGGCGAGATGAAGGAGGCGCGCGAAGGCGAGGTGCGAGTGATCGGCGGCATCGTCACCGCACTGTCCCGCAAGTACACCAAACGTGGTGAGCTCATGGCCACGTTCGTGCTCGAGGACCTCTCGTCGGCGATGGAGGTGATGGTCTTCCCGCGCGCGATGGCCGACCACGGGCACGCGCTCGACGAGGACGCGATAGTGTGCGTGAAGGGCCGCCTCGACGCCCGTGACGACGTGGCGAAGATCATCGCGATGGAGATCACCCGTCCCGAGCTCGTCCTCGACGGCGGCCCGCCGGTGCGGTTGCGGGTGAAGCCCGGCACCCTGAGCGCCCACAAGGTCACGCGCCTCAAGGAGCTCCTCGTCGCGCACCCCGGTGACAGCGCCGTGTTCGTGCACCTCGACGGAGTCGACAAGGTCACCGTGCTGCGCCTCGGCGACGAGTTCTGCGTCGACCCGGTCAACGGCCTCTTCGCCGAGCTCCGCATCCTGTTGGGGGCCGACTGCATCGCCTGACCGTCGGCTCTGCCAGACTGCGGAAGCAACGGCGTGCGGGCGGGGCGACCCTGCCTGCCAACGAGCGAGCTGTGGTGACGATGGAGATCGGAGTCCTGGGGGCCACCGGCCCGGCTGGGCGGGGGCTGGCGGCACGCCTGGCGTCGGTGGGCCACACCGTGCGGGCGGGGTCGCGCGACGAGAGCCGTGCCGAGGCAGTCGTCTGCGAGCTCCGCGACCAGTGGGGTGTGCGGGTCGAGGGTCTCGTCGCCGGGACGAACGCCGCAGCCGCGCGGGCCGCGGACCTCGTGGTGATCGCCACCACCTGGGAAGGCGCGGTGGACACCGCGGCCCAGCACGCCGATGCCCTCGCCGGCAAGCCCGTCGTCGCGATGGCCAACGGGCTCGAGCGGGTGGGTCGAGAGTTCCGGCCGGTGCTCCCCGAGGGCACCTCGTTGACGCACCTGGTCCAGGACGCGGCGCCCGAGGCCCGGGTCGTGGCCGCGTTCCAGCACGTGCCCGCCGCGGCGTTCGCCGCGCTCGACGTGCCCCTCGAGAGCGACGTCGTGGTCTGCGGCGACGACGACGGGGCCCGGGGCGTCGTGCTGGACCTGGTCGCCGGGATCCCGGACCTGCGGGCGTTCGACGGCGGATCCCTGGTGAACGCAGTCGGCATCGAGACGTTCGCCGCGGTGCTGCTCACGTGCAACCTCCGCCACCGGGGCAAGGGCACGCTGCGCCTCCTCGGTCTCGAGGGCCACGCCTCGTGACCATCCGCCTCTTCGACACGTCCCAGCGCAAGGTGGTCCCGTTCGAGCCGGGACCGGTCGCGCGCATGTACGTGTGCGGGATCACGCCCTACGACTCCACGCACCTCGGCCACGCCGCGACGTACCTCGCCTACGACCTCCTCATCCGGCGCCTCGAGGACCTGGGTCACGAGGTGCGCATGGTGCGCAACGTCACCGACGTGGACGACTCGATCCTGCCCAAGGCGCGTGAGCTCGGGATCCCGTACCTCGAGCTCGCGGCGACGGAGCTCGCACGGTTCCACGCCGACATGGAGGCGCTCGAGATGCGGCCGCCCGTCGCGGAGCCGCGCGCCACCGAGGCCATCGGGGGCATCGTCGACATGGTGAACGACCTGCTCGACCGGGGCCACGCCTACCTCACGCACGGCACCGTCTACTTCGACGTCTCGACGTTCCCGAGGTTCGGGGAGCTGTCGCACTACTCGACCGACCACATGATCCGCCTCGCCCGCGCGCGGGGCGGCAAGCCCGACGATCCCCACCGGCGGGATCCGCTCGACTTCATCCTCTGGCAGCCGTCGCTGCCCGACGAGCCGGCCTGGCGAGGGCCGTTCGGTGTGGGCCGGCCCGGCTGGCACGTCGAGTGCTCGGTGATGGCGATGGAGAACCTCGGTCCGACACTCGACCTCCACGGTGGCGGCACCGACCTGATCTTCCCCCACCACGAGTGCGAGATCGCGCAGAGTGAGAGCGTCTCCGGCGAGCCGTTCTGCCGGCACTGGATGCACTCCGCAATGGTGAGCTACGAGGGCGAGAAGATGAGCAAGTCGCTCGGCAACCTCGTGTTCGTGAGCGACCTGCTCCAGCGCGCCGACGCGCGCGCGATCCGCCTCGCGCTGATGCGCCACCACTATCGCGCCGGCTTC
>BTUT01000247.1:0-5247 GCA_045862935.1 Acidimicrobiia bacterium | reverse complement strand
CCGCCCCGGGGGCGCACGCCGCCAGCGCGTCCGCCGCGACCTCGTCGGGCGACTTCGGGACGTTCGGGTTGACGTCCTTCGTCGTCGCCCCGTTGATCGCCGCTTCGATGATCGCTGCATTCGCCATGGCCGTGATCATGGCACCTCCCGGAATCGCGCCGCGTGCGTCGGAGCGGCCCGCTGCCGAGATCCTCGAGCAGGCCGACGGGCTCGCCGCACGCTTCGAGGCGCACGAGCCCGACCCGGCGAACGTCACCGACACCGCTGCGCTGCGTGGGGTCCGTCGGGCGTTCCAGGCCCGCGCCGACGCCGAGCGGCGCCTCGCCGACGCCGTGTCGGTCGCGCGCTCGGAGGGGCATTCCTTGGCCGCCATCGGTGCCGTGGTCGGCAACGGCAACATCGTGCGCGTGCGCCCTCTCCCAGGGCCGGTGAGCAAGCACCGCCAACTCCTCGGGGGTCGCGTCGCCTGATCTGGCCGAGCAGCACTCAGCGGCGTTTGGAATCCCTCATCGCCTCTGGGATCGTGTCCGGCGTTCCGGGCCGTCGAGTCCCTCGGAGAGCTCACGAGTGCGGATCGGCAGCTGCACACGCTCGGCGAGCCAGCGAGGCGCGTACTCGTCCAGCGTGATCTTCCCGGCGGTCGGGTCTACCCACGTGCCGCGTTCCAGCGTGGTGCGCACCTCGGCGAGGAACGCGTCGGCCTCCCGCTTCGTGGCGAACGTGCGCGGCGCGGCGTGGACCACGCCGTCGCCGCGGTCGCGGGCCTGGGAGCGCCCAGTGGGCAGCGTGCGCCCGCTGCCCCACGGCTGACGCCGGCCGCTCACGCGACGGTCTCCATCGCGGGCGGGGAGTGCCGAAACTCACCACCGTGACGTTCCGTTGTGGCACGAATGTGGCACGAGCCTCGGATCGAGGCTGGAAACCGAGAGCGGGTGACGGGAATCGAACCCGCATGGCCAGCTTGGAAGGCTGGAGCTCTGCCATTGAGCTACACCCGCGTGCAGGGGAGCACCCTACGGGTCGGGGAGGGGGGATTTGAACCCCCGACCGCCTGCCCCCAAAGCAGGTGCGCTACCACTGCGCCACTCCCCGGTGGCCGCGAGGGTAGACGCAGCGCCACCCGGGAGACACCGCCCGATCGCCCCACCGCACCTCGGGAACCCACGCGGCCCCACCGGCCCCCTGCACCTCCGGAACCCACGCGGCCCCAACCGCGGCAATCGCGCGGCTGAGTGGTAGACCGGTTGATGAACCGTTGAGCTCCCGCGCACCGCCCGGTGACATGGCGACGTCATCCTGACGTCAGCCCGGAGCGCGGGTGAGATCCCAGGAGGTGTTCGTGTGGCGAAGCGGGCGATGACCGTGCACTCGCGTCCGGCAGACGAGCGTGGCGCGGTGACGCCGAGACCGAAGTCCCGGGTGACGCGCGCACGGGCCATCCTCTGCTCGTTGGTGGTGCTCCTCGGTGTCGCGGTCGCGGCGTGCGCGCCCGTCGACGTGGTCCCGCCGCCGCCGGAGTGTCCGACGATCCCGCCCGACGACTTCACGAGCGTCGTGATGAACCGTGTGAACGACGAGCGGCGGGCCGCCGGGCTCCCGGTCGTCTGGTGGAGCCCTCGCTTGGCGTGCCTGGCGAACGACACGGCCCACCGGATCGCGGAGGCCGGGCGCCTCGGGCACACGGACCTCGTGGCCACGATCCACACTCCGGACTTCTCGGGCTACGCGTACCTCGCCGAGAACATCCTCGTCGGTGGGCCCGAGCTCAGTCCGTTCGGTGCCCACGACATCTGGATGGCCTCGCCGCACCATCGGGAGAACGTGCTCGGCGACTTCGACACGATCGGCATCGCGTGGGTGCGAGGGCCGGACGGGCGCATCTGGGTCGCCGAGGAGTTCGGCAGGCACCAGTAGATCCGCCACGATCTCGGGAGGCCCCCGAACCGGTCCCGCTGCCCCTGCCCCGCTCGGACCGGTGACGGGGGCCTTCCGGGGAGACGGGCCGGGCGGCCGCCGCAGTCTCGGTCGACGGACTCCCCGTGCCCGGTCGACGGACACCGCGTCCGGAGGCGCCAGCCCGGAAGCGCCTGGATGGAGCGCACGCGCGTGGCCAGCCCGAGGCCGCGGCCTGGTTGGGGTCGTGCCGGCGGTTGTGCGAACGTTGACGCCGCCACGACGTCCGCGTGAATCCCGACCGCGACGCTCGAACCGTGAACCGCTGGGTCTGGCTGGTCGCGCACCGGGTGCTCCTGGTCGCGGTCTCCTGCGTGCTGCTGGCCCTGGTTCCGGGGCGGGCCGAGCGGAGCACACCCATCCCCTCGACCGCCATGCGGGGCACGAGGATCGCCGAGCGGGGCACCGCCCCGACCGGACCGAACGAGACAGGGAGCATGCGATGGCCCATCCACTCGTATCCGGGGAACGGACCGACGACGACCACGGTGCACTGACGAGGTCTTCCGCGACGATGGTCACACCCGGCGAGCTGCGCAGCGTCGAGTTCCGCGACGCGCTCCGGGGGTATCACCGGGGCGAGGTGGACGCGTGGCGTGAAGGCGCTGCCGAGACCGTGGAGATGCTCGAGCGTCGCTGTCTCCGTCTGGAGGACCTCCTCGCGGACTGCCGAGACCGGCACGGCGCCACGAACGTCGACGCCGACGTCATCCAGCGAACCCTGCTGCGTGCGCAGGTGCTGGCCGACGAGACCGTCACCGACGCCGAGAGTCGCGCGGAGTCGCTGATCGGCGGCGCGGAGGCCCAGGCCCTCGCGCTCGTGACCGAGGCGGAGCGGACGGCGCGCCTGCTGGCCGAGACCGAGCGCGGCCGCCTCGAAGCCGAGCTGGCCGACCTGGGTGCGGCGCGGGCCTCGCTGAGTGCCGACGTCGACGCGCTCGAGCGGTTCGCCGCCGACTACCGCGACCGGATCCGTGGGCTGATCGAGGCGGAGCTCGACCGCATCGGCGTTCACCTCCGGGAGGTGGGGGCCGGTACGGGATCGAGCGTCGACACCGGTGCACCCGGGCCCGACTCCGTCCCCGCCCCGGGAGCCGCGTCCTCAGGCGCGCGCGAGCTGTCGTGGCCGACGGCAGTAGTTTCGGTCATGAGTGCAGGCCCCGCGGCGCGTGATGCGAGGTGATCCGTGATCCTCGTCGTGGACGACGACGTCGACCTCCGCAGCGTGGTGCGGAGCGCGCTCGAGCGGGACGGCTTCGTGGTGGACGAAGCCGGCGACGGTGACCTCGCGCTCAGCAAGATCGCGACGCTGGCGCCCGAGCTCGTGGTCCTCGACCTGTGCCTGCCCACGGTCGGCGGGCTCGAAGTCCTACGGGCCCTCGCGGCGCAGCCCGGCCCCACCCCACCGGTCATCGCGCTCACCGGCTTGGGCGAGGAGGCCGATCGGATCGTGGGCCTCGAGCTGGGAGCCGACGACTACGTCGTGAAGCCGTTCTCACCGCGCGAGCTCAGCGCGCGGGTGCGCTCGGTGCTCCGGCGGGCGAGCGGGTCGGGCGGACCTCCACGTCCGGCTCTCGAGTTCGGGGACCTCGTGGTGGACCTCACGGCGCGCGAGGTGAGCGTGCGCGGCGTGCCGGTGGCGCTGCGACGTCGCGAGTTCGACCTCCTCGCCTTCCTGTGCTCCTCGCCGCGACAGGTCTTCACCCGTGACCAGCTCCTGGTGAACGTCTGGCACTCGGAGCCCGAGTGGCAGGGGGCCGCGACGGTGAGCGAGCACGTCCACCGGCTGCGGACGAAGCTCGAGGACGACCCGGCGCGCCCCACCCGCATCGTCACGATCCGGGGCGTGGGCTACCGCTTCGAGCCCTGAGCCCCGGCACCGCGAGCGTCGAGCGTGTTCTCGACCTGCGCGATGAGCGCCGCGCGCGGCACGGGCTTTCTCAGCAACGTCGCGCCGCGCAGGCACGGTGACGACGACTGGATCTCGGCGTGCCCCGAGACGAACAGCACCTCGGTGCGCGGGGAGCGCGCGCGGATGCGGTCCGCGAGCTCGGGGCCACCGATCCCGGGCATCACGACATCGCTCACGAGCAGGTCGATCGGCTCCGACGTCGCCGCGACCAGATCGAGCGCGCCGCCGCCGTCGGCGGCTTCGAGCACCCGGTAGCCGCACCCGCGGAGCATGTCGGCGACATCGCTGCGGACCTCGGGCTCGTCGTCCACCACGAGGATGGTCTCCGTCGGGTGATGCCGCCGCCCCGGTGATCGCGGCGGGCGCTCGGGCGCCGGAGCACGAGAGGGCCCGAGGCCGACCCGCGACTCCTGTCGCTCGCCCAACGGGAACGTGATGACGAACGTCGTGCCCTCACCCAGGCGGCTGTCGACGCTGATCACGCCCCCGTAGCGCCGCACCACGCTCTGGGCCGTGGACAGTCCGAGTCCGGTACCGGCGCCGGCGGGTTTCGTGGTGAAGAAGGGCTCGAAGATCCTGCGCTGCACCGCGGCGGTCATCCCGGCACCGGTGTCGTGCACGGCGATCTGCAGCCCCCGCACCGGGCTCCCGTCGGGTCGCGTCCCCTGGGCGTTCGACGTGGTGAGGGTGATGCGGCCGCCGTAGGGCATGACGTCGGCCGCGTTGACCACCAGGTTGACGAGCACCTGCTCGATGCGGCGCGGGTCCGCCTCGATCCGCGTCTCGGTCGCGTGGAGTCGGAGGTCGATGGCGATGTCGGCGCCGGCGAGCTGGGTGAGCATGTCGTGCGCACCCGTGAGGACCTCGTGCATGTCGATCACGTCGGGCTCGTCGGTGCTGCGCCGGCTGAACGTGAGGAGGTCATCGGTCAGCGCGGTGGCGCGGTCGGTGGCGCGCTGCATCGACGCGATGCGCGCCCGGGCCTGCTCGAGGACCGCGAGGTCGTCCTCGAGCAGCTCGGCGTGCCCCCGCATCACGGCGAGCAGGTTGTTGAAGTCGTGCGCGATCCCACCCGCCAACCGGCCGACGGCATCCATCTTCTGTGAGTGCAGCACCTGCTCCTCGAGGTCCTTGCGCAACGTCACGTCGGCGAGGAGGACGATCTCGCACTCCGTCGCGCCGTCGGGGCCGCGCACCGGCGTCTGGGTGACCTCGGCGCACACCCGCTCGCCGTGGGCCGAGACGTACCGTCGCTCGGTGGGCAGGGGCTCGCCGGTCTCGCTCATCGTGAGCTGGGAGAGGCGCAGCTCACCCGTGGACTCGTCGGGTGAGCGGAACGCTTCGAGCTCCGTGCCCACGAGCTGCGCGCGCGGGTGGCCGAG
>BTUT01000246.1:0-5261 GCA_045862935.1 Acidimicrobiia bacterium | reverse complement strand
GAAGGCCAAGCTCCTGCTCCGGTACCTGGAGCCCCAGGCCGTGCTCGCGGACGCGGACTCGGTGATGCCCACGGCCGACGTCGAGGTCGAGCTCGGGCACGCATTCCGGGAGATCGTCGTCCCCGCCGATCGCTTCACGGTCTCGACCACGGCCCCGGCCGATCCCACGCTCGCCATCGCGGATCAGCCGCTCGACCTGCCGCCGCCGCCACCCTCGGTCCAGCTCCCCGATCCGGCTCCCCGCGGAGCGTGTGGATGAGGGGGGTCGCCCGGTTCGTGGGTCGCTACGCCATCGCGCTCGCCGTCGCCGCGGGGCTCGTGCTCGCCAGCCTGATCGCGGTGGACCGGGTGGTCCAACAGGAGGTCGATCGCATCCCGCGCGTCGCGGTGCAGACCGCTCCCGAGCCGTCGGCCGGCGCGAACTACCTCGTGGTGGGCTCCGACAGCCGGGCGTTCGTCGAGACCGAGTTCGAGGAGAAGGCGTTCGGCGACCCGGACAAGGAGACCGGCCGCCGCTCCGACACGATGATGGTGGTCCACGTGGAGCCCGACGCCGAGCGGACCCTCATCCTGTCGTTCCCGCGCGACCTCTGGGTGGACATCCCGGGGATCGGCAACGCCAAGATCAACGCCGCGTTCAACTCGGAGCTCGGTGGCGGCCCCGACTCGATCATCGCCGCGTTGAAGCAGAACTTCGACATCGACATCAACCACTACCTCGAGGTCGACTTCGTCTCGTTCCGGGAGATCGTCGACTCCGTGGGAACCGTGCCCGTCTACGTCGATCGTCCGGTGATCGACGACTTCACCGGGTTCATCGTGGTGAAGCCGGGTTGCTACCGGCTCGACGGCACCGACGCCCTCGCCTACGTGCGGTCCCGCCACCTCCGCTACCTCAACCCGCGGACCGGTCGGATGGAAGAGGACCCCCGAGCCGACATCGGGCGCATCGAGCGCCAGCAGGACTTCATCCGCCGGATGGCCGGAGCGGTCGTGCAGCGCAGCCTCCACGACCCGTTCAAGGCGCGCGAGATCACACAGCGCGTGGTCGACCACCTGCGGGTCGACGACGACTTCGACAAGCGCGACGCGCTCGACCTCGTCGCCGCGTTCCGCTCGGTGAACCCCGACGACACGAGCGCGCTCGAGTTCGTCACGTTCCCGTTCACGGAGGGCAACGCGGGCGGTCAGGCCGTGCTGTTCCCCGACAAGTCCGCCGCGGCGCCCCTGCTCGATCGGGTGCGCCGGTTCGACGTCGCGACGCCCGTGGTCGCGGACGATCCCTCCAGCGTGCGGGTCCGGGTGCTCAACGGCGCGAGCCGGGAGGGGATGGCCCAGGACGTCATGAGCGGCCTCGTCGCGGCGGGGTTCGAGAACGGTGGGACGGGCAACGACGAGCGCGGCCGGGTGAGCTTCACCGAGGTCCGGTACGCGAGCGGCGCGGAAGCCAAGGCGCGACTGCTGCTCGAGTACGTCGGGGCGGGCGCGAAGCTGGTGGGGGACCCGAACCTGAAGGGGGCCGACGTCACCGTCGTGCTGGGGGCCGACTTCGCCGGCCTCCACGGGGCTGCCTCGGGGGCGGATGCCGGCGGCGCCTCGGCGCCGGATGCCGGCGCCGGCGCGCCGGCCGACCCGGACCCCGCGGCGGCGGCCGCCGCGGCCTGCCGCTGACCGCGCCCGGCGTCAGCCGGCGTCGTCGAGGTCGACCAGCACCGGCGCGTGGTCGGACGGCGCTGGGCCCTTGCGCGCGTTGCGATCGACCAGCGCGTAGCGCAGGCGCGCGGCGAGCGGGCGGGTCACGAGGACCAGGTCGATCCGCATCCCCCGGTGCTGGTGGAAGTCGCCACGGCGGTAGTCCCAGTAGGTGAACAGCCGGTCGTCGTCGTACACGGCTCGGAACGCGTCGACCATCCCCCAGTCGCGCAGGCGCGCCACCGCCCCGCGCTCCGCCTCGGTGACGTGGGTGGCTCCCTCGAACGCCTTGGTGGACCACACGTCGCGGTCCTCGGGGGCGACGTTGAAGTCGCCGAGCACCGCGAGCGGATCCTCGGGCGAGGCGGTCGCTTCGAGCCAGGCGCGCAGCTGCTCCAGCCACACGAGCTTGCGGACGTAGTGGTCGGTCGAGACCTCACGTCCGTTGGGCACGTAGACGCTCACGATCCGCACCCCACCGCAGGTGGCCGCGACGAGGCGCGCGTCACCCTCGTAGGGATCGGGGAGGTCGCCGAACCCCGAGGTGGCGTCGGTGATCCCGACGCGCGACAGGATCGCGACGCCGTTCCACTGACCCTGCCCGTGGTGCACGGCGTCGTACCCGAGGGCCTGGAACGTCATCGCGGGGAACGCGTTGTCGGACAGCTTGGTCTCCTGGAGGCACAGCACGTCGGGCGCGGCGTAGTCGAGCCACTCCTCGACGCGCGGCAGGCGGGCCTTCAGCGAGTTGACGTTCCAGGTCGCGATCCGCACAGGCGGCCGACGCTATCGCCTCGCATCACCGCGCCTCACCGCACGCCACGGCGACCGGAGGCGCTCGGCCCGACCGCGTGCGCAGGCCGATCCCGTTCACCGGTGCCCGGCAACCTCGCCGTCGGCCCCACCGCGGCGCAGGTCGCGTAGTGTGACGCCACTGTCAGGCGCCGATGGCGGGGAGGATCCGGTGGCGGGACCGTTGTCCGGAGTGAAGATCATCGAGCTCACCGGTATCGGGCCGGGCCCGTTCGCCGCCATGCTCCTCTCGGACATGGGTGCCGAGGTGATCAGAGTCGACCGCGCGCAGTGGGTCGGCCAGGACCAGGCGCCGAGCGCGGTGCAGGTCCTCGATCGCGGCCGCCGGTCGATCGCGGTCGACCTGAAGCGGCCCGAAGGGGTGGAGACGGTCCTGCGCTTGGCGGACTCGGCCGACGCGCTCATCGAGGGGTACCGCCCCGGGGTTGCCGAGCGCCTGGGCATCGGTCCCGAGGTGTGCCTCGCCCGCAACCCGCGCCTCGTGTACGGGCGCATGACGGGCTGGGGTCAGGACGGCCCGCTCGCCCACGCCGCCGGCCATGACATCAACTACATCGCGCTGGCCGGTGCGCTCGCGCACTTCGGGCGCAAGGGCACCAAGCCGACCCCGCCGATCAACCTCATCGGCGACTTCGGCGGTGGAGGCATGTTCCTCGCGTTCGGCGTGGTCTGCGCGGTCCTCGAGGCTCGGAGCTCGGGGCAGGGGCAGGTGGTGGACGCCGCGATGGTGGACGGTACGGCCACGCTGATGTCGATGATCTGGGGGGTGCGCGCGGTCGGCGGATGGAACGAGGAGCTCGGGACGAACTTCCTCGACACCGGGGGTCCGACCTACGACACGTACGAGACCGCCGACCACAAGTTCATCTCGCTCGGGTCGCTCGAGCCGCAGTTCTACGCAGAGTTCCTCGAGCGCACCGGGCTCGCGAACGACCCGGACCTCCCGCACCCGCGGGATCACGACCGCATCGAGGAGCTCCGGGCCCGCTTCACCGCGCTGTTCGCGTCGAAGACCCGCGACGAGTGGTGCGCGCTCCTCGAGGGCACCGACGTGTGCTTCGCGCCCGTGCTGCCGATGAGCGAAGCCGCGCAGCATCCCCACATCCGCGCCCGGGGCACGATCGTCGAGCACGACGGGATCCTGCAGCCGGCCCCCGCACCACGGTTCTCGCGCACGCCGGGTGAGATCGGGCGGCCGCCGTCGACGCCCGGTGAGCACACCGACGAGATCCTGCGCGAGGCCGGCTTCTCCGCATCGGAGATCGCGGAGCTGCGTGAGGCGGGCGCCGTCGCGTAGCGCGGGGGCGTGAGCTGGCCGAAGCAGGGGGCAAGGACGGCGGCGTGAGCCGGTGCCCTCGCGCTAGCCGAGCGTGCCCGGCGCGACCTCGAGGAGGCGCGCCAGGCGCTCGTCGAGGTCCGCTTCGGTCTCGGCCACCACGGTGACGTGCCCGACCTTGCGTCCCGGGCGCGCCGCCTTGCCGTAGTCGTGGAAGCGGGCGCCCGGCACGGCGAGGACCGCATCGCGGGGTGGGAGGGAGCCGATGGCGTTGAGCATCGCCGCGTGTCCCCGAGCCGCCGGGGAGCCGAGCGGCCACCCGAGGATGGCGCGCAGGTGCTGCTCGAACTGGCTCGTCTCGGCCCCCTCGATCGTCCAGTGGCCGCTGTTGTGCACCCGCGGCGCGATCTCGTTGGCCAGGAGGTCCGCCCCGATCTGGAACAGCTCCACCGCGAGCACCCCGACGTAGTCGAGGTCGTCGAGGAGGCGGCCCGCGAGCGCCTCGGCGCCGCGTTGGAGCGCGGCGTCGAGCCCGGGAGCCGGCGCCCGGCTCATCCGGAGGATCCCGTCGCGATGGGTGTTCTCGACCACGGGATACGTGCGGACCTCGCCGTGCGGGCCGCGTGCCGCGAGCACCGACACCTCGCGATCGAAGGGCACGAGTGCCTCGAGGACGAGCGCGTGACCGCCCAGCGCCGCGTACGCGGCGTCGGCGTCGGTGACGGATCGGAGCACCTGCTGGCCCTTGCCGTCGTACCCGCCGTGACGCGTCTTCAGCACCGCAGGCACACCGATGTGCTCGAGCGCGGCGTCGAGGCCGGCCCGATCGTCCACGGCCGCGAACTCCGCCACCGCGATGCCGAGACGACGGAAGGCCGACTTCTCGGCGAGGCGGTCCTGGGCCACCGCGAGCGGCCGCGTGCCGGGACGAACGGGTGTGTGTGCTCCGAGCCCTCGGACGGCGTCGGCCGGCACCCCCTCCCACTCGTAGGTGACCACGTCGCAGCCCGCGACGACCTCGGCGAGGGCGACGGGATCGCCGAGCGCGCCCACCACGAGCGGGCCGAGCGCGCCCGCCGGCGCGCCCGCCACCGGATCGAGGAACCGGCACCGCACGCCCAGGGGAACGGCGGCCAGCCCGAGCATCCGGCCGAGCTGTCCGCCGCCGAGCACGGCGACGACGGGGGGCTCCACCGGGACAGTGTGGCGTGCGCGTGGCCCGAGCACGGGCACTGCGGACTCGCTCGCGTCTACTGCGGGGGCGGTGCGCCGATCACCAGGATCGGGCGCGGGTCGTAGCCGAGCAGGTCGGCCGGGACCTGCTTGAGCGTGTCGGTGCGCGCGTCCTGGTACCTGCGGACTGCTCGGTTGTAGGCGCGGACCGCGGGCGGCGGCACGAGGGCGCGGTCGAAGGCGCCGAAGGCCGCGGCGATGGTCGGATCGCGTCCCAGCCGGGCCGACGCGGCGACGTTCGCTCGCA
>BTUT01000245.1:0-5268 GCA_045862935.1 Acidimicrobiia bacterium | reverse complement strand
ACTGCGACCCCATGGGGGGGCCCGACGACGAGGTGGCCGAGCGCTACCTCGCTGCGTACCGGCAGGTGTGGGCGGAACGGCCCGACGCGCTCGTCTACCCGACCATCAACCCGTCACCCGGTGGCCTGAGCTTCGGGCACCTCCGGCCGATGGCGAACGAAGGGCTGCGCGTCGGCCTGCTCGATCCGGGATCGGTGAACCTCGGCGGCGTCGCCGGCGACGGCCTGCCGAGCGGATCGTTCGTCTCCGCGAACTCGTTCGACCGGATCCGTGAGGTCTTCGCGCTCCACGACGAGCTCGGGCTCGGGCCGAGCCTCGCGATCTACGAGCCCGGGTTCCTGTACACGACGATGCTCTACTGGCGGCGGGGCAGGCTCCCCCGCGGGACGATGGTGAAGTTCTACCTGTCGACCGAGCGCGGCCTGTCCGGGGCTCCCTTCGGCCTGCCACCGACCGCGGCCGGGCTCGAGGCCTACCTCGACCTGCTCGGTGACGCGCCGATCCCGTGGGCGGTGTCGGTCGTGGGCGGCGACCTCGGACGGTCCGACGTGGCCCGCCTCGCCCTCGAGCGCGGTGGCCACCTCCACCTCGGCCTCGAGTTCTACGGCGGTGATCGCCAACCCACGAACGCCGAGCTCGTGCGCGAGGCGGTCGCCCTCGTCGAGGCATCCGGCCGTACGGTCGCGACCTGTGCCGAGGCCGCGGAGATCCTCGGGCTCCCCTGAGCGACCGTCAGCGCTGGATGCCCGCGGCGGCGGACGAGAGGTTCATGAACGCCTCGATGTCGCGCTCGTCGGCGACCCGACCCACGGTCCAGGCAGTGTCGACGTCGCCGACCTCGGCGCGCAGCGCCCCCGCGGTGCTGCGCTCCTTCGGGCGGTGGGCGAACGGGTCGAACTGGTAGTGGCGTATCGCGTTCTCGTGCGTGATCTTGTTCACGATCGCGTCGTCGACCCCCTCGAACAGCGCCTCGAGGTGCTCCGGTGAGCTCGGCCAAGACGAGTCGGAGTGCGGGTAGTCGTTCTCCCAGCACACGTTGTCGACGTTGAACTCGTCGAGCAGCCGCACGCCGATCGCGTCCTCGATGAAGCAGCACATGATCCGCTCGCGGAACAGCTCGCTCGGGGACAGCCCCTGGGGACGCTCCGCCTTCATCCACCCGTTGTGGCGGTTGAACACGTGCTCGGCCCGCTGGAGGAAGTAGGGGATCCAGCCGATGTCGCCTTCGGTGAGCGAGAAGCGCAGGTCGGGGAAGCGCTGCCAGAAGTCGGCCCAGAGCAGGTCTCCCAGGGTGTAGATCGACATCGTCGACGACAGCGACATCGGCACTGCCGGGGGCGCGTCCGGCCCCGTGCTCGCGCCCTTCGACGACGACCCCACGTGGCATGCGAGCACCGTGCCGTGCTCGACGCAGGCCGCGAACACCGGATCCCACTCACCCGAGTGGATCGACGGCGCGCCGATCGCGCCCGGGTTCTCGGAGAACGTCACCGCGTGACATCCCTTCCCGGCGAGGCGACGGATCTCCTTCGCGGCCTCCTCGATGTCGAAGTACGGGAGGATCCCGCAGGGGATGAACCGGTCGGGGTGCGCACCGCACCACTCGTCGACGTGCCAGTCGTTGTAGGCCTTCACCATCGCGAGGTTGACGTCGGGGTCGGGACCGGAGTTGAGCACCTGGCCGGTGAAGCCCGGCCAGTTCGGGAAGTTCAACCCGGCGAGCACACCCCCGGCCGACATGTCGCGCACCCGCTCGTCCACGTCGTAGCAGCCGGGGCGCATGTCCTCGTACGACAGCGGGTCGACGTTGTAGTACTCGGGGGGCTTGCCCGCCACCGCGTTCAGCCCGAGGTTGCGGCCCTTCACCTCGCCGTACCACCATTGCTGCGTCCCGTCGTCGCCCGTCACGACGCGGGGTGTGTGGTCGCGGTACTTCTCGGGCACGTGGCCCTCGAACATGTCGGCCGGCTCACAGATGTGGTCGTCGACGCTGATGAGGATCATGTCGTCGCCGCGCATTCCAGTTCTCCTGCATGTTCAGTGTTTGGACGTCTTCCGGCGCCATGGCGCCGGAAAGCGTCCAAACAGGGGTTAGAGGTTGAAGAGGCGGATGGCGTTGCCGCGCACGATCTGGTGCACGGTCTCGGGTGGGAGGTGCCCGAGCAGCTTCTGAGCGACCTCCCGGGAATGGGGCCACGTGCCGTCCTGGTGCGGGTAGTCACACTCGAACAGCACATTGGACACGCCGACCCGGTCCAGCAACTCGATGCCGACGGTGTCCTTGAACAGGCATGCGTGGACCTGGCGGGAGTAGTAGGTGGACGGCGGCTCGGGCACGCTGGCCTGGTCGTGCGCCCAGCCGCGGTGCGTCTCCCACACGTCGTCGCAGCGCTCGACCACGTACGGGATCCAACCCACCTGCGCTTCGGCGTAGAACAGCTTCAGGTCGGGGAAGCGGACGAGGACGCCGGAGAACAGGTAGTCGATCAGCGAGACCGCCGAGTTCGTGAAGATCGACACCGCGTGGATGGCCGGGGGCGCATCGGCGCCGGTGCGGACCGTCTTCGTCCCCGACCCGATGTGCATGCAGATGACCGTGCCGGTCTCCTCGCATGCCCGGAAGAACGGATCCCAGTACCCGGAGTGGATCGTCGGCAGGTCGAGCCAGGCGGGGCACTCGGTGAACGCGACCGCCCGCACCCCTCGGTCCGCGTTGCGCCGGATCTCGGCGGCCGCGAGCCCCGCGTCCCACAACGGCACGATGCACAGCGGGATGAGCCGCCCATCGCTGCCCGCGCACCACTCCTCGACCATGAAGTCGTTGTACGCCTCGACGCAGAGCTGCGCGAGCTCCCGGTCCTTCGCGTTGAGGAAGATCTGACCCGCGAAGCGCGGGTAGTTCGGGAAGCACAGGGATGCCTCCACGTGGTTGGCGGTCATGTCGTCGAGGCGTGCCTGGGGCTGCCAGCAACCCGGGCGGATCTCCTCGTAGGTGACGCCGTCGGTGGTGATCTCCTCGGCCGGGTAGCCCGCCGCGGCGATGAGGCGCTTGATGGAGTAACGGTGGTCCTCGTAGAACCACCACGCCGCGGGCTTGCCCTCGGTGCCCGGCGCCTCGATGTAGCCCGCGCCGTCGAGGACCGGCGTGCTGTCGATGGGGGCGTAGACGATCCGCGGTCCGACCTCGTGGTACCGGGCCGGGAGGCGGCTCGTCCACAGGTCGGGCGGCTCGACGAGGTGGTCGTCGGTGCTGATGATGAGCGGAAACCCCGCGGGATCCGCGGCGGTGAGGTCGGCCGACGTGGGGCCGGTCGTGGCGTGCGCCTCGGTGGTGGTCATGGGGTGAAGGCTCCTTCGAGGAGGGCGTGGAGCTCGACGATCGTCAGGCGCTCGGGGCCGGTGTCGCCCACCGACGCCGGATCGGACGCCTGGTAGGCCTGGACGATCCCGGAGAAGATCCGGGCGAGGACGTCCGGGTCGCCAGCACGGATCTCGCCGTCGCGCTGACCCCGGCGCACGAGATCGGCCTGGATTGCCATGGCGCGCTCGACATCCTCACCGACCTGGGCCAGCGACGCGGGCGACAGGCCCCAGCGACCGGGGCCGGCCCAACGCAACCAGAGCCGCCCGAAGTCGGGGTGACGGCGGAAGAACCCGATCTGGAGGTCCGCGAGATCGTGGAGGCGCTGGCGGGCCGGGCCGGGCTCGGCCACGAGCGCGTCCATCGCGCCGAGCAGCTCGACGGCGCGCCGGCTCAGGGCCTGGACGAGCAGGTCCTCCTTGCCGCGCACGATGCCGTAGACCGCGCCGACCGAGAGCTCCGCCCGCTCGGCGATGTCCTTGATCGTCGCGTCCGCGAAGCCGCGTTCGCCGAACACCGCCTCCGCGGCGTCGAGCAGGTACTCACGGTTGATCTCGGCCAACCGCAGCCGACGTTGCTCGCGGACCCCGGAGACGGTCACGATGGGCACGCTAGCGCACTACCGAACCCCGGTTCACGATTCTGAACTACGATTCGCCCGCCGCCGGGGCACGCGACCGCCCCGACCGCCCGAACGCCCGAACGCCCGGACCCACCCACGAGCCACCAGGGGGACCCCATGCACGTCGACGATCTCATCCTCATCAGCGTGGACGACCACCTCGTCGAGCCCGCCGACCTCTTCCACAAGCACCTCCCGGCCAAGTACCAGGACCGCGCGCCGCGCGTCGAGCACACCGACAACGGTGACGACGTCTGGGTGTTCGGCGACGTCGTGATCCCCAACACCGGGCTCAACGCCGTTGCCGGCCGCCCCAAGGACGAGTACGGGGTCGACCCCACCTCGTGGGAGGAGATGCGCCCCGGCTGCTACGACGTGCACGAGCGGGTGAAGGACATGAACGCGGCGGGCGTGCTCGCCTCGATGAACTTCCCGAGCTTCCCCGGGTTCTCCGGACGCCTGTTCGCGAACGAGCCCGACAAGGACCTCGCACTCGCGTTGGTGCGCGCGTACAACGACTTCATCCTCGACGAGTGGTGCGGGCAGTACCCCGACCGGTTCATCCCGATGGCCATCCCCGCGCTGTGGGACGTCGATGTCTGCGTCCGCGAGGTCGAGCGCGTCGCGGCCAAGGGCTGCCACTCGCTCTCGTTCACCGAGAACCCCGTGCCCCTCGGCTTCCCGAGCTACCACGACGCGTACTGGGACCCGCTCTGGAAGGCGGTCTGTGACCACGACATCGTCGTGTCGGTGCACCTCGGCTCGTCGGGCCAGTTGGTGGTCACCGCGCCCAACGCGCCGGTCGACGTGATGATCACACTGCAGCCGATGAACATCTCCACGGCCGCGGCCGACATCTTGTGGTCGCGGGTGCTCAAGGAGTTCCCCGCCATCAAGTTCGCGCTCACCGAGGGCGGCACGGGGTGGATCCCCTACTTCCTCGAGCGCATCGACCGCACCTACGACATGCACCGGGCGTGGACCGGGCAGGACTTCGGCGACCGGTGGCCGAGCGACGTGTTCCGCGAGCACTTCCTCACGTGCTTCATCGCCGACCCGGTCGGCATCCAGCTCCGGCACATGATCGGCATCGACAACATCTGCTGGGAGCTCGACTACCCGCACAGTGACTCGTCGTGGCCCACCCCCGGTGAGCACCTGCTCGCGGTCTCCGACGGCGTCCCCGACGAGGAGATCAACAAGCTCACCTACGAGAACGCCATGCGCTGGTACCACTTCGACCCGTTCGCCGTTCGCCCGAAGGAGCGGTGCACGGTGGCCGCGC